>JAVVPH010000074.1:0-8087 GCA_036655835.1 Oscillibacter sp. | reverse complement strand
CCTCTTTTGCGCCGCAGGCGGCAAGAGAGAACGTCAGGGTCAGCGCCAACAGCGCGGCGGAAAATCTCTTGAAATACTTCATATGGATTTGTTCTTCTTTCTTTAAGGCAATGCCGCACAATTCTAAGCGCGGCATTGCGCAGCCAGATTTTTTGTCAGCTTGTGCAAAAATGGCGCAGACGGGCTGACGCCCGGCAAGACACTTTTGTGCAAGATGGGGGGAATATGCAAGCAAGGGCGCGCTTAAGGTGTTCGCCGCGAATTGCGCGGTGTTGCCTTAATCTTGCTGATGCAAGTGATTGTAGGGCATCCATTTGCGCTCCGCCAGGTCCACCAGGGCCATCAGCAGCAGGCTGATGACGGAGATGAGAAAAATGACGGCGAACATTTTGTCAAAGGCGAAGGCCTTCTTCACCCGGGTCATGTAAACGCCCAGACCGCCGAAGCCGCCCAGCCATTCGGAAATCACCGCGCCCACCACGGAGTAGGCCGCGGCGATGCGCAGACCGGAGAAAAATTGGGGCAGCGCCGCCGGGCATTTGATGTAGCGGAAAATCTGCCCCTTCCCCGCCCCCATGGACCGCAGCAGGTCCACCGAGTCGCGGTCCACCGCCCGGAAACCGTCCAGCAGGCCCACCGTCACAGGGAAAAAGGTGACCACGACAATGAGGATGATTTTGGGCGTCATTTCATAGCCGAACCACAGCACCAACAGCGGCGCGATGGCCACGGTGGGAATGGTTTGGGTGATGACCAGCAGGGGATAAAACGCCCGGTAAAGCACCTCAAACGCGTCCATGGCCACGGCGAACACAAAGCCGATGGCCACCCCCAGGGTCAGGCCGTAAAACGCCTCCTGCAAGGTGATTCCGGCGTGGCCCAGCAGGGCCGGGAAATCGCCGATAAAGGCCCGGGCCACATCCATGGGCGAGGGCAGCATATACCGGGGCACCAGGCCCGAGGCGGAGGCAAGGGTCCAGACCAGCAGCAAAACGGCGATGGCCAAAACGGCGGGACCGTTACGCCTGGTGGTGCTTCGTAACTTTTTTGTCAATGGTCAAAATCTCCCCTTCCGGGCGGTAGACGACTTTGATATAGGCAGAGACAGAGGGTGCGCCGGCACGGATGGCGATGTGCTGGCACTCCTTCACGATGTCCATCAGCTGGTCGTAATCCTCGCCCTCGATGGTGGTTTCAAAGGGGCCGACATAGCAGTTCAGCCCGGTGCTTTTGATGTAGGCAATGACCTCGTCCACTATGCGGACCAAATCCTCGTCATTTTTCGCCTCCGGCAGTGTTTGAATGGCAACGCTTGCAATCATACCCTTTTTCTCCTTTTTATATAATGTAAAAAAATGCCCTCGCCGGTCATCCGGTGAGGGCATTTTGACGCAACTCGATGCGAAACTCAATATGCTCCCTACGCTGGCATGACCCAGATCAGGTATAAGGGTCGTGGAAAACATCCACCTCTCAGCCCGTCACTTCGGACCCCCCATTTTCAAATTTTATGATACGTCAAATCGGATACATTGTCAAGAGTTTGACAAAATTTTCAGACTTTCAGGCTTCTCACCTCAGGGCAATCTCCTCGAAATACAGGGCCCCCTGCTCCGTTTGGTCAAAACAGATCGTAATCTCCGTGATATTTGCCAAATCCACGCCGGTAAACAGCGTCAGGGGAATGGCCACCTCCCCCATGGGCGTGGGGACGGACCAGAAGGAATAGTCCTTGTCGTCAATGGGGGTTTTGTCCAGCCTTCCGGGGGTACGGCGCAGGACGTGCAGGCCGGCGGGCAGTGTCACCCGGGACTTGGCCCCGGCGGCATCCGTCAGCACCACGCCAAAGGACTGCCCGGCTTGGTTTTTTTCGTCCGCCGGGTCTGTCAGCACTCGAAAATTCAAAGTCTGCCCCTGGGAGAAATCCGTCACCATGGGCACAAAGGAAATTTGACTCTCCGGTGTGGACCAGTCCACCCGCAGGAGGTGGCGCTCCTGATAGTCTCCGCTGCCGAAGGTGATGGTGTCCGCCGCCACGGTGTCCGCCGCATAGAACCAGGAATCCTCGGCATGGCGCACGGTGGCGTTTTGAACGGTGTAGGCTGACGGATCACTGACGGGAACCAGGGCGCTCTCGCCGCCGGTGGACATCCATGCCATCACATCCAAGCCATACATCCGGTTGGGCAGGGGGACGTTGGGGGCGTATAGGGTGCCCTCGGTTTGGCCCAGCAGGGCGGCGTTGCAGAAATCCACGGTGTAATCCGCCAAAAAGGCCCGCTGCTGCTCCGCCGTCAACTGGTCGGTTAAAAGAGTCTCCTCCCGGGCCAGAAGCGCGTCGTTGTCCGTGAGATTGGCGTTAAAATAGTTGTGATTGGCTCTGAGCAAAAATGTCACCGCATGGGGCGAATGTTCATCCAGTGCCGTGTCGATGGCAAAGCCCTCCAGGGTGGACACGTCGCCGTCGTATTCCGGCACCAAAATCGAGGTGGGACAATCCCACGCCAGGGTTTCCATATCCATGGGCAGCGTGGGCGCAATGGCCAGAACGCCGCCGATTGCCACGCCTTTTTTCTCTTGATCCTGGGCGATGTCAAACACGGCAGCGCCGCCCCGGGAATGCCCCGCCAGGGCCACCTTGTCCCAGTTAATTTTGCCGCTTAGCTCCACGGGGTAGCCCGTGCCCTGCCGCAGGGCCTTGATGTGTTCATCCGCGAGATAGATGGATTTTTCCAAATCGTCGCTGTCGCCGTACTGCCAGAGATAGGCACTGCCCATATCCATGGACAGTGCCACGTAGCCGTTTTGGGCCAGGGCCTCCACCAAATAGGTGAAGCCCGTGTCGTACCGCAGCCCCTCCTCCAAATTGTTGTGGGAGCCGTGGGTCAGCAGTACCAGGGGAAAGGGGCCCTCCCCCTCCGGCACGCCCACCACGCCCCGCAGATGGTAGGGCATGACCTTGCCGGAGGCGGCGGTATAGCGGTTCTCGCCCAAATCAAATTCGGACACTTGGGTTTGACAGCTTCCCGGGCTTCGCGGCAAAATTTCCACCAGGGGAAGCTCCCCGCGAAGCGCCTCCGACCCGGCGTCGGAGGAGGGCGTGCCACAGCCGGAAAGCAGCAGCACGCCCACAAGGCACCATATGGCTTGTTTTTTCATCGTTCCTCCGGCGGCGTGTCCCAAACGGCGCGCCGCAGTCCTTTGGTATTTCTTATTTCAGCGCCAGCAGGGTGGCGATGTCGGTGGAGGTATAGGCGGCGTACTGCTCCAGTGCCTCGGTGTTGACGGCCGGGTAGATATAGCCCTCGTCCTTCATCAGGAGATAGCCGTTCTTGTAGGTGTTCTTCACAAATTCCTTCAGCACGGGGTCCGTGATTTCGTCGGCATACTTCTCTTCCATGTCCGTGGCAAACGCGTCGGAGAGGGCCATGTTCTCATTTTCAGTGGCATACTGGGCATCCAGCGCGGGGAGATTCTTCTTGAACAGGTTGCCCAGCTCCCGAATCATGGTGTCGGCCTCGTCCTTGGAAACCTGGGCGATGTTGGCGGAGATATAGGCCAGCACATCGGCCTCTGCCGCGTTGTCATCCAAAAGCTTGGTGAAGTCCGCCATGATGGCCTCGTTCCCCTCTGTGGTGCCGGTGGTATCCTCCACGCCGGGGGCGGGGGTATCGGGAGTCTCAGGCTCCGCGGGCTTGTTGCCGCAGCCGGCCAGCAGCGCCAGCATTGAGAGGATGCACATCGTTAAAGCAAGTCTTTTCATCATTTGGTTCTCCATTCGTTTTGTTATGTTTTTTTGTCTCCTTCTAAAATACCACGGTGCGGCGGCTGTGTCCACGCAAATTGCCGTTTCCGTGGCGTTTTATTGGATACCTGTATTAGACGGAGTAACACAGTAATAAGTTTCCCCTATTTGACGAAAAATACAAAAAAATTTTTATTTTTTGTGGGACGCCCTCATAAGACCAGTCTGACCGGGGGGATTTACGCCCATTTACATGGACCTTTGCCTTGACAAACCCGGGCGCTTGGTGCTAAATTTGCAATTAGTTGATATATCAATCACTTTGAAAAGGGCGGTGTCAACGTGGACGAAACCAATCGAATGATGACCAAAATTGCCCGGGAGGCCGGGCGGTTTTCCCGCAAAATGCTCAGCGGCAGCGGGCTGGGACCGATGGAGCACGAGCTGATTCACGCCGTCAGCAAGGCCCCGGGCCTCTCCCAGGAGGAGGCGGGGCGGGCCTTGGGGCGGGACAAGGGCGCTGTCACCCGGATGGTGCAGAGTCTGGAGAAAAAGGGCTATCTGACCCGGGAAATCAGCCCCACGGACCGGCGGCAGAAGTGCCTCTTTGTGACGGAGCGGGCGTTATCCGTGAAGGCCTCCTCTCAAAAATGCGAGGCATTTTTTTACGGGTGGCTCACGGAAAATTTGCCGCCGGAGGACCGGGACGTATTTCTGCGGGTGCTGGAACAGCTCTATCACAAAAGCAAAGCCCAGCGGCAAAACCAATTCGCCGCGCTGACGGCGGCATGGGAGGCGGAGCATGGGTACCTGGAAGCTTGACCCGGTGCGGGAGCCGGGGCGCATGAGCAGCTATTGGAAAAAGGAGTGGAAAATCGCCGGGCTGATTGTCCTCACCGGGACGCTCTTTAACGCCGGGATGTCCGCCGGGCCGATTTTGCAGGGCCGTATTCTGGATTTGCTGCTGGCAGGCGGCAAAACGGCGGAGATTTTGCGTCCGCTGGGGCAGTTTTTGCTGGTGATTGCCGCCGTGCAGGGCCTGCGCTTTCT
The DNA here is from genome assembly GCA_036655835.1 of Oscillibacter sp. Classification (GTDB taxonomy): domain Bacteria; phylum Bacillota; class Clostridia; order Oscillospirales; family Oscillospiraceae; genus Oscillibacter. Next base: position 3,292 of record JAVVPH010000074.1, on the reverse strand, counting down.
CAAGCGCTATTATGTGCGGGTGTTTGCCAACCGCACCGAGGCCACCATGCGAAAAATGGTGTACAACCACCTCATCCATCGAAATCTCGCCGCCCTGCGGGAGGAAAAAACCGGGGATTTGATGACGAAATCCATCTCCGACGTGGGGGCCTGCGTGGAGGGGATGCGCAAATTCACCACAGAAATTTTCGACACTGGGGTGCTGATGCTGTCCTATTTTGTGACACTGCTGTACCACGGCGTGGGGCTGACCCTCTGTGCCTGCGCCTTTCTCCCGGTGGCGATGGTGCTGGCGGAGAAGCTGAAAAACCTGATTTTCAAGTACACCCGGGCCTATCGGGCGCAGCTCAGTGCGGTGTCTGATTTGACCTATGAGACGGTGGAAAACGCCCTGCTCTACCGCCTTTGCAGTGCCGAGGAGACGAATTTGCGCCGCTATCACCAGGCCTTGGAGGAGTTGGAGCACAAGGCGGTTCGGGCCAATGTATTGGAGAACTCCATGCAGCCGATTTACAACGTCATCGCCATGGTGGGGGTGATTTTCATCGCCTATTTCGGCGGAAAAAACGTCCTGGCGGGGACGTGGAGCCTGGGGCAGTTTTCCGCCTACCTCACCATTTTTTCCGCACTGGCGGTGAAGGCCAGCAAGGCGGCGAAGCTCTTCAACTCCGTGCAAAAGGCCCAGGTTTCCTGGAAGCGCCTGCAGCCCTATTTGACGGAATATCAGCAGGACCCGCCCGCTTCCCGGCCCCAGCCCCGGCCGATTTCCCTGAAAATGGACCAGATGTCCTTCACCTATCCCGGGGCGGAGCGGGCGGTGGTGGAGCACATCTCCTTTGAGGCGGAAAGCGGGCAGATGGTGGGCGTCACCGGGCCGGTTGCCGGCGGAAAATCCACCCTGGCACTGGCGCTGCTGGGGCTGTATCCCTACGGCGGAAGCATCACCCTCAACGGGCGGGAGCTGCGCAGTTGCCCCGGGGATTTTATCAGCGACGCCGTGGCCTACATGGGCCACGACAGCTGCCTACTCTCCGACACCATTGCCCGAAACATCACCCTGGGCGACGATGGCGACGTACTGCCGGTATTGCGGGACGTGTGCTTTGACCGGGACTTAGCCGCCATGCCCCAGGGGGTGGAAACCCGGGTGGGCAGCTCCGGCGTGCGGCTCAGCGGCGGGCAGCAGGCCCGGCTGGCCCTGGCCCGGGCACTGTATCGGGGCAGCTCCGTCTTGGTGCTGGACGACCCCTTTTCCGCGGTGGATATGACCACCGAGCGGCAGATTCTGCAAAATTTAAAGGAGCGGTATCGGGACCGTCTCATTGTATTTGTCTCCCACCGAGTTTCGCAATTTGCGTTGATGGACCAGGTGCTTTTGGTGGAAAAGGGAACCGCCGTCTGGGGAAGCCACCCTGCGCTGCTGGCCTCCTCCCCCACTTATCGGGAGATTTTTACCATGCAAAAGGAGGTGGCGCAGGATGCCGGAAATCAACACTAAGCGCATTTTCCGGGACGTATTGCGGCACAATAAGCTGGCAAGCTGCGGCCTTGTGAGCGTGATTGTCTGCGTGGTGGCGGCGGGTTTGCTGCCGCCCCAAATCCTCAAGGTCCTGATGGACGGCCCCCTCACCCAGGGGCAGCGCGAGAACTTGCCAGCTCTGGCGGCGCTGTATTTTGCCTCCTTCCTGCTCATCGGCCTGTTTGATTTTTTAAAGGGCTTGGCCCTGACGGTGTTCGGGCAAAAGCTGGTGCGGGAGATTCGATGGGCCATGGCGGAAAAGCTCAGCCGCATCCGGGCCGGATATTTTTCCGCCAACCCCGGCGGCACCATCACCTCCCACTTTCTCAGCGATGTGGAGAACATCAGCTCTCTTTTCTCCGAGGGACTGGTGAGCCTGGCCATTGACTGCTGCAAAATTGGGGGGATCGTCCTCTCCATTTGGCTTTTCAGCACACAACTGGGACTTTTCACCCTCTGTCTCCTGCCGATTCTCTACGGCTTGACCACGTTTTTCCGCAGGCGGATGCTTTCCGCCCAGGTGCGGAATTTGGAGGAGATCGGCCGGGTGAACAACCACATCGCCGAGACGATTAAAAATGTGCTGATGATTCAAAGCTTCCACAAGGCCCGGTATATGGAGGCGGGCTACGAGGCCGATCTCCGGGCCAATTACGCCACCATGAGCCGGGTGAATCTCTACGATTCCTGCTACTCCCCCCTCATTCAGCTGCTCACCGCCCTGGCCACCGCCGCCGTTTTGCTCCTGGCCTCCGACGGCAGGGCGGGCGTGTCCATCGGCACGGTGGCAGCCAGCATCACCCTCCTCACCAACCTCTTCGCGCCGGTGGACAATCTGGGCACGGAATTGCAGAGCATTCAAAAGGGCCTGTCCGGCATTCGGAGCGTGGACGCGTTTTTGGCCCAGGAGGAGGACCGGCGGGAGGAGCTTCCCCTGGATTTGGAGCGGCTGAGGCGGGAGGGGGCCACCCTCTGCTTTGACGCGGTGTCCTTTGCCTATTCCCCCGAAAGCCCTGTGCTGGAGGACCTCTCTCTCCACCTGCCCCCCCGGGAGAGCGTCTGCTTTGTGGGCAGAACCGGCGTGGGAAAAACCACTCTCTTCAAGCTCATCACCGGCCTGCTCCGGCCCACGGCGGGGCGGATCACCCTGGGCGGCGTGGATGTCTACCGCATTCCCGCCGGGCAAAAGCGGCAGATTTTCGGCTATGTGGAACAGCATTTCAGCTTTGTCCGGGGCGATATTGCCCTGCAAATCAGTCTGGGAAACCCGGCGATTTCCCAGGCGCAGATTGAGGCGGCTCTGCGCTTCGTGGGACTCCACGACATGGTGCAGGCCCTGGAAAAGGGCTATCGGACCGAGGCCGACGGCGGGGCGCTCTTCTCCCAGGGACAAAAGCAGCTTTTGAGCATCGCCCGGGCCATTGTGATGGACCCGCCCATTTTGCTGTTGGACGAGGTCACCGCCAATTTGGATTCGGTGACGGAGGCGCGGGTGGTGGAGGTGCTGAAAAAGGCCGGCCGCGAGAAAACCATTCTCTCCATCTCCCACCGGGCCTCCTCCATGCGGGGCAGCGACCATGTGGTGCGGCTGGAAAACGGACGGATACAGGCATAGCCCGCCCCAAAAACGCAAAAAAGCGGCAGTCACCTGACGGTGACTGCCGCTTCAGCTTGTGGAAAAACCCTGTGGGGCTTTTCCACAAGCTGAGGCACAGGGCCAAAATGCGTGATATTTGACCCTGTGTCGCCTGCGGGCGGACGATCCGGCGCACC
>JAVVPH010000073.1:0-8423 GCA_036655835.1 Oscillibacter sp. | reverse complement strand
CCGGTTTTTATTCAGCCCTTCAGCCGGGAGAGCATTTCCTCCCGCTGTTCGGTGATATATTCGTCGTAGGTGCACATCTTGTCAATCAGTTGTCCATCCACAAATTCCATGATGCGGTCCGCGATGGTCTGGACGAACTCATGGTCATGGGAGGAGAACAGAATCGGCCCCTTGAAATCGATGAGTCCGTTGTTCACCGCCGTGATGGATTCCAAATCCAAATGGTTGGTGGGTTGGTCCAGCACCAGCACATTAGACCCAAAAAGCATATTGCGGGAGAGCATACAGCGCACCTTTTCGCCGCCGGAGAGGACCTTTACGGCCTTGAATACGTCGTCGCCGGAGAACAGCATCCGACCCAAGAAGGAGCGCATAAAGGACTCGGTGGTTTCGTTGGTATATTGGCTCAGCCACTGCACCAAGTTCAAATCGCAGTCATTGAAAAACTCCGAGTTGTCCAGGGGAAAATAGGACGTGGTGATGGTGGTGCCCCACTTGTAGCTGCCCTCGTCCGGCTCCAACTCGCCCATGATGATTTTAAACAGGGTGGTTTTGGCGATTTCATCCTCGCCCACAAAGGCGATTTTGTCCGTGCGATTCACCCGGAAGGACACATCGTTCAGCACCTTCACGCCGCCCACGGTCTTGGACAGGTGTTCCACCGTCAAAATTTCCTTGCCCGGTTCACGGTCCATGGTGAAGCCCACAAAGGGATACCGGCGGGAGGAGGCGGGCATCTCGTCCACGCTGAGCTTATCCAGCAGCTTGCGGCGGGAGGTGGCCTGCTTGGACTTGGATTTGTTGGCGGAGAAGCGCTCAATGAAGCTTTGCAGCTCCTTCGCCTTTTCCTCGTTTTTCTTGTTCTGGTCCTTGAGCATCCGCTGCATTAGTTGGCTGGATTCGTACCAGAACTCGTAGTTACCCACGTACATTTTAATCTTTCCGTAGTCCACATCCACAATGCTGGTGCACACGGTGTTCAGAAAATGCCGGTCATGGGACACCACGATAATAAGACCCGTGTAGTCCATCAAAAAGTCTTCCAGCCACTCAATGGCCTGAATGTCCAAATGGTTGGTGGGCTCATCCAAAAGGATGATGTCAGGCTTGCCAAACAGGGCCTGACTCAGCAGCACCTTCACCTTTTCCTTGGCGGTGAGGCTGCTCATTTCGCTGTACAAAATGTCGTTGGAGAGGCCCAGTCCCTGAATCATCCGGCTGGCGTCAGATTCTGCTTCCCAACCGCCCATTTCGGCAAACTCGCCCTCCAGCTCGCTGGCCTTCACGCCGTCGGCGTCGGTGAAGTCCTCCTTCTCGTAGAGGGCGTCCTTCTCCTTCATCACGTCGTACAGGTGCTGATTGCCCATAATCACGGTGTCTAGCACGGTGTACGCATCGTACTGGAAATGGTCCTGCTTCAATACGGACATCCGCTCTGTGCGGGGAATGATCACGTCGCCGGAGGTCGGCTCCAAATCGCCGGAGAGAATCCGCAGGAAGGTGGTTTTTCCGGCGCCGTTGGCACCGATGATACCATAGCAGTTGCCAGGGGTAAATTTCAAATCCACGTGCTTGAACAGTGCCTGGTCACTAAAGCTCAAACTGACGTCGCTGACTGTAATCATGTGTTGATGATTTCCTTTGGTGTTTAGATTTCAGCGCAACAGCAGGCGCGCGCGGTAAAACGCTGCGTCTGCTGTTCGCGGTGATTGCAAAATTATTGGGTGACTGCCCGGTGGAAAATCTTTTTGCCCTTTTTGACGATGACGCCCTCGCCGGCAAAGTCGTCCCGCTGGTAGACGGCGTCCACGCCCTCCACCTTTTTATCGTTGATGGTCACGCCGCCCTGCTGAACCAAGCGCCGTGCCTCGCCGTTGGACGCGCACAGTCCGCAGGCCACCAGCAGGCTCAACGCGCCGATTGTCCCATTTTCAAACTGGGCATCGCCCAAAACCGTGGTGGGCATATGCTCGGTGGACGCGCCGCCGGCAAACAGGCCGTGGGCGGCCTCCTCTGCCTTTTGGGCTTCCTCCGTGCCGTGAATTAAGGTGGTCAGCTCCATGGCCAAAATTTCCTTGGCCCGGTTGAGCTGGCTGCCCTCCCAGTGGTCCATGGCGTCAATTTCGTCCAGGGGCAGGAAGGTCAGCATCCGAATGCACTTGAGTACGTCCGCGTCGCCGATGTTGCGCCAGTACTGGTAAAAATCAAAGGGGCTGGTCTTTGCGGGGTCCAGCCACACCGCGCCGTTGGCGGTTTTGCCCATCTTCTTGCCCTCGGAGTTCATCAGCAGGGTGATGGTCATGGCGTAGGCGTCCTTGCCCAGCTTGCGGCGAATCAGCTCCGTACCGGCCAGCATATTACTCCACTGGTCGTCGCCGCCGAACTGCATATTGCACCCGTCGGTTTGGTACATATGGTAGAAATCGTAGGCCTGCATGATCATGTAGTTAAACTCAAAGAAGGTCAGGCCCTTTTCCATCCGCTGCTTATAGCACTCTGCCCGCAGCATATTGTTCACCGAGAAGCAGGAGCCCACCTCCCGCATCAGTTCAATATAGTTCAGCTTCAACAGCCAGTCGGCGTTGTTGATCATTTTGGCCTTGCCCTCGCCAAACTCGATAAAATGCTCCATCTGCTTTTTGAAGCAGTCGCAGTTGTGCTGAATGGTGTCCACTGTCATCACCTGACGCAAATCACTGCGGCCGGAGGGATCTCCCACCATACCGGTGCCGCCGCCCAGCAGGGCGATGGGCTTGTTGCCCGCCATTTGCAGGCGCTTCATCAGGCACAGCGCCATAAAATGGCCCACATGGAGACTGTCGGCCGTGGGGTCAAAGCCGATGTAGAAGGTCGCTTTGCCGTTGTTGACCAGCTCCCGAATTTCCTCTTCGTCAGTGACCTGGGCGATGAGTCCCCGGGCTTTCAGTTCTTCGTAAATTTGCATTTTTGTATTTCTCCTGTTCATTTGCCGTGAAAACGGCAGTTTATCTGGGACAAGGAAAAACGCCCTCTGTCCCGGCGGGGGGACAGAGGGCGAACAAAAAATTCGCGGTACCACCTCTGGTTTGCGTTGCCCTCGCAGGCAGACGCCTCAGGTCGTGCAAGCACACGACGGCGCAATAACGGGCGCTCCCGGAGCACGCCTACTGGGCCAAAGGCCGTTGGGGTGCCAGCTCCGAGGGGTATTCGCCGTGCGTGCCCTCTCCCCTTTTCACCAAACCAGGGGCTCTCTAAGCAGGGTTTCGCAGGTTACTTTTCCTCATCCTCGCTGTATACCCCGCTATTTTATCCGATTTCAGGCGGATTGTCAACAGGGAAAAGGCAGAATTGTCGGTTTAAACCCGTTTCCCATGAACATTTTAGAATTGGTCCATCTGCACTGCCGGCACCACCATGCCCAGGCCGCCAAATCAATCCACGGCGGTCATTACAGCTTTTCCCGATACACAGTTGCCTCGTCCAGCAGCTCTCCCGCGCTTTGCAGCAGCGCATCGGTGATTTTGTTGCCGCCGGTGATGCGGGCCAGCTCCGCCATCCGCTGTTCCCGGTTCAAGCAGACCACCTTTGTGTAGGTCCGCCCTCCCTGCTCGCCCTTTTCCACGGAAAAATGGGTGTCCGCCATGGCGGCAAGCTGGGGCAGATGGGTGACGCAGAGCACCTGCTTGTGGCGGGACACCTGGGCCAGTTTTTCCGCCACCTTCTGGGCGGCGCGACCGCTGACGCCGGTATCCACCTCGTCAAAAACCAAGGTGCCAATGGGTTCCTGCTCCGCCAGCACATTTTTCAGTGCCAACATAATGCGGGCAAGCTCACCGCCGGAGGCAATTTTCGCGATGGGCTTCAAATCCTCGCCGGCGTTGGCGGACATGAGAAAGCGAATGCCGTCGCAGCCGTCCGCTCCCGGCTCCTTCGTCTCAAAGGCAATGCTGAATCGGACCTTGTGCATATCCAAATCCTGCAATTCCTTTAAAATCCGCGTTTCCAAATGGACCGCTGCCGCTTTTCGAGCCGCCGTCAGCGTTTCCCCGGCTGCAAGCACCGCCGCTTTTGCCTTCTCCCATTTTTTTTGCAGCAGCAGCAGCGTGTCCTCCGCCGTCTCCATGGCGTCCAATTCACTCCGGCAGCGGGCCAAATAGTCCAGCATCTCCCCCACCGTGCCGCCGTACTTCTTTTCCAGGCGATAGAGCAGGTCAGAGCGGGTTTCCACCGCGTCTAATTCCTCGGGAGAAAAGTCAAATTCCGCCCGTTTATCCCGAATTGTCTCCGCAAGGTCATACGCTTCACAGCGCAGTTGTTCCAAGCGATTGTAGAGATTTCCAAGCTCGTCTCCCAGATTGCGGATGGTGGACAGCGCCGCTTCCGCCTCTTGAATCTGCGCCACCGCGCCGGTGCTATCCTCGTCGCCGTTCAGCCGCAAATCCGCGCCGGACAGGGCCGAAATGTACTTCTCCCCATTGCGGAGGATATTGCGCCGCTCCTGCAATTCCTCCTCCTCGTCGGGTTTTAGCTCCGCCCGCTCCAATTCGTTGATTTGGAATTTCAGGCTGTCCACCCGCCGGGCCTTCTCCGCCTCGTCCATCTGGAGGGCGTGGATTTGCCGGAGGGTATCTGCCATGGCCTCGTAGGCCGCCCGATAGTCGGCCAAGGGCTGCTCCGTTTTGCCGAAGCGGTCCAGATAAGCGCCGTGCAGTTCCTCGTCCAATAATTGCTGCCCGTCGTGCTGCCCGTGAATATTCAGCAGCTCTCCGCCAATTTGCCGCAGCTGCGCCACAGTGAGAGGGCGGCCATTGGCCCGGCAGACGTTTTTTCCATCCGCCCCTATCTCCCGTTGGACCAACAGATTGCCGTCCTCATCGGCGGTTACGCCGTTGTCCTGAAAGCTGGGAAGCGCCGCGACCTCACTGAACAGCGCACTGACAAAGGCCTTTTCGGCGCCTGTGCGGATGAGGTCCCGGGATGCTCTCCCCCCCAGCACCGCGCCCATGGCGTCGATGACGATGGATTTGCCCGCGCCGGTTTCGCCGGTGAGGGCGTTGAAGCCGGGACGAAAGGCGATGTCCGCCTCCTCAATCACCGCGATATTTTCAATGTGAAGCAGTTCCAGCATAGCGTTTTCCCTCTCAATCAACGCGGCCCAGCCGCCGCGCAAACGTTTCGCCCTCGGCGGTATCTACGCTCCGCCGGAGATGCTCACAGCATCTCCTCAATCTCCTTGCAAAAGGAAATGGCGGTATCGGTGTCCTTCATCACTAAAAAGGCCGTATCGTCGCCGGCAAGACTGCCCAGCATAAAGTTGATATCCATGTCGTCCAGCGCCGCGCAGGCGGCGGAGGCCAAGCCGGGCATGGTTTTCACCACCACGATATTTTGGGCGCTTTCGATGGTGGTGATGCTCTCCCTGAAAATTGTGCGGAGCTTTTCGGCAAAATTCAGCTTGGTGCGGTTGCCGGAAACAGCATATTTGTACACGCCCTGGCCCACCGGCTCTTTAATCAGGTGCATCTGCTTGATGTCCCGGGAAATGGTGGCCTGGGTGCTGGTAATGCCGCGGCTCAGCAGTCGTTCCAGCAGCTGCTCCTGGGTTTCGATATTCTCCTGGCTGATAATTTCCAGAATCATCGACTGACGGTCATTTTTCATCTTCCATGCCTCCCGGTAACATTTTTTGGGCAAAAATCTCGCAAAAGCTCTTTTCCGTCAGGCGGATGAGCTTTGTCACATATTTGGATTTGCGGACGATGATTTTGTCGTCCGCCTTCAGGGTAAACGCCCGGCTCTCGTCCACAAACAGAAACACCGGTTTGCGGCCGTTGCGCTCCAATTCCACGGTCAAAATATGCTCAGGGGACAGCACGTAGGAGGAAAACCGCATATTGTGGGTGCAGATGGGACAAATCACCATGGTCTGGGCCACCGGCTCCACCACCGGCCCGCCCGCCGACAGGGAGTAGGCCGTGGACCCGGTGGGGGTGGCAATAATCACGCCGTCACCGGCAATGTCCGCCAAGTGCCGCCCGTCGGAGGAGACTTTCAAATGAATCACATGGGAGATAGGCCCCTCCCGGACCACTGCGTCGTTGAGGCCCAAATTCGTGTAAACCTGCTTGCCCTCCCGTATGACAGACACGTCCAGCATCATCCGGGATTCCGTCTGGAAATTCCAGTCCTTCAGCTTGCGCAGAGCGTCCAACTCGCTGACCTCCAGCTCCGCCACAAAGCCCAAACCGCCCAGATTGATGCCCAGCACCGGGATTCTATTCAGCGCCGCCATTTTCGCCAGGTGCAAAATCGTGCCGTCACCGCCAAAGGTAATCAGCAGGTCAGCCGTGCGTAGCTCCTGGCTCAAAACTTTGACGTCATAATCGCCGAAGGCTCCGTCCTTCTGGTCCTTAAAGGGGGAACAGACCACCGTTTGAAACCCGATTTCCCGTAAAATTTCTTCGGCGGCCTTGGTGAAGACCATCCCCCGGTCCCGGCTGGGATTGGGGCAGAGAATAATTTTTTTCATGTGTTGTCCCCTCCATGCTCGCTCAGTGTCCGGTGGGATTCCTCCACCAGGGCCTTCAAATCCGGCGGTGTTCCCGGCAGCGCGCCCTTTTGAATGTATCCGAGATATTCAATGTTTCCCTCCGGCCCACGAATGGGAGAGTATGTCATATCAAGCACTGTAAAGCCAGATTCCTTTGCATGGTCCAAGAAGTGCTCCAGCACCTCCAAGTGGACCGCCGGGTCCCGAACCACGCCTTTTTTACCCACTTTTTCCCGCCCTGCCTCAAACTGGGGCTTCACCAGGCAGACCACATGGCCGCCGTCCTTTAACAATCCGCACAGGGCCGGCAGAATCAATTTCAGTGAGATAAAGCTCACGTCCACCGACGCGAAATCCAGCTCGTCCGGCACCTGTTCATGGGTGAGATAGCGGGCGTTGGTCCGCTCCATGCAGACCACCCGGGGGTCGCTGCGCAAACTCCACGCCAATTGGCCGTAGCCCACATCCACGGCGTAGACCTTGGTGGCGCCGTTTTGCAGCATACAGTCCGTAAAGCCGCCGGTGGAGGCGCCGATGTCGCCGCAGACGGTGTTTTCCAGGGTGATGGGGAATTGCGCCATGGCCTTTTCCAGCTTCAATCCGCCCCGGCTTACATACTTTAAGGTATTGCCCCGGACCTCAATCTCCGCGTCGTTTGGTACGGCGGTGCCGGGCTTGTCCACCCGCTGGCCCTTGACAAAGACCAGTCCGCTCATAATGGTGGTCTGGGCCTTTTGCCGGGTTTCCAGAAAGCCCCGCTCCACCAGCAGCACGTCCAACCGGGTTTTTGTACTCATGCTTGTCCCTCCATCACCGATTGCGCGATGCCCTGGGCATCCAGACCGATGCTGTGTTCCAGCTCGGCCACGCTGCCCTCCGGCGCAAATGTTTTTCCCAAATTTTTTAAAATCAGCTTGCCGGGCGCTCTCCCGTGCTCCGCCAAAATGGCGGCAATGCGCTGGCCCACACAGCCCGCGCCGAAGGAATCCTCCGCCACCAGAAGACAGGGCGTCTTTCCCAAAAACGGCTCCATCGTCTCATATTCCAGCGGCGAAATGCGGTTGAGCTTGAGCACCTCTGCCGAAATTCCCTGTCGTTCCAACAGGTGCGCGGCCTCCAGCACATGGTTCACCATCATGCCGTAGGCCAGCAGTGTCACGTCCCTGCCCTCTCGCAGGCGCACAATGGGCTGGGCCGACGTGTCCGCCCGGAAGGTCCCCTCTCCCCCTCGGGGATAGCGAAGGGCCACCGGTCCGTCCATCTCAAACAGCGCTTGGCGCAGCATATGCCGCAGCTCGGCAAAATTGGAGGGGCACAGCACCGTAAAGCCCGGAATTTCAGACAAAAACAGCGCGTCAAAGCAGCCGTGGTGCGTCTCCCCATCGTTGCCCACCAGACCCGCCCGGTCCACCGCCAGCACCACATGGAGCCGTTGAAGAGCCACGTCGTGGATGAGCATATCGTAGCCCCGCTGTAAAAATGTGGAATACACCGCGAATACCGGCAGCATCCCCTGCTTGGCAAGGCCCGCCGACATGGAAACGCCGTGGCCCTCAGCGATGGCCACGTCAAAAAAACGTTCCGGAAACTCCCCGGCGAAGGGGGTAAGTCCGGTGCCGTCCGCCATGGCGGCGGTGACAGCGCAAACCCGCGTATCCTCCGCGGCGCAGGTAGACAGCGCCTTGCCAAATTCCGAGGCAAAGGTGGCGCTCTCCGGCTTTTTCAGCAGGCCCGTCTCGGGGTCAAAGGGCGAAACGCCGTGGAATTTGCCGGGATTTTGTTCCGCAAAGGAATAGCCCTTGCCCTTGGTGGTGTTCACATGGACCACCACCGGGCTGCGCAGCTCCTTGGCCCATTGCAGCACATGGCACAACCGGTCTAAATCGTGGCCGTC
>JAVVPH010000072.1:0-8544 GCA_036655835.1 Oscillibacter sp. | reverse complement strand
TGCTTGAAAATGCCCAGCTCGTAGCAGATGGAATAGCCGGTGGCGGGAATTTCCAGGGTGGTCATGGAGTCCAGATAGCAGGCCGCCAAACGACCCAGACCGCCGTTGCCCAGGGCGGCATCCGGCTCGATTTCAAAAATGTCCCCGGCTTTGAACCCCAACTGATTCAGCGCCTCCCGCAATTGGGGGAGCACCCCCAGATTGTAGGCGTTTTTCATCAGACTGCGGCCCATCAAAAATTCCAGGGACAGGTAATGGACCTGTTTTTGGTGCTCCCGGGCGGTTTTTTGCCGGGTTTCCACCTTGCGCGTGGCCATCACGTCCCGCAGGACCATGGCACTGACCTTCATCATCTCCGCGTCGGTGGCCTCCTCCGGCGTTTTGCCGAAATTCAGCGTGAGCTTGCCGGAGAGGGCCTCCTTCATGGAGTTCGTGGTAAATGGCGTCATGTATCTTTCTTAGCCGTCTTTTTCACTGCGGGGGTCTTGGCCTCCGAGGGCTTGACGGCCCCTTTCTTCCGGGTCGGCGCATGGTTCGCCGCCGATGTTTCTTTGGCCGTTTCAGCGGCTTTCTTTTTGGCGGGGGCTTTCTTTTTTTTCGCCGGGGGCGCGGGGGAATCCCCAGGGACGGCGGCGGGCGCAATTACCGCAGAGGCGGCGGGCGCGGGGGGCGAAACGGTTTCCGCCGGGGCTTTCGGGGCGGCTTTCGCCGGGGATTTTACCAGAGTTTTGACGGTGGGCTTCACGGGGACCAAGGTTTTTTCAGCGGGCTTTACGGAGACCAGCGCTTTTGCGGGGGCCGGGACAAGGGCCGTCTCCGCTTGCGCGTCCTTGGCATTCTGTGCGTCCTGCGCGGCCTGTGCGTCCTTGGCATCCTTGGCATCCTTGGCATCCGCCTCGGGTCCGTGGGAGGAGGTCCAGGGCTGGCCTGTCACAGTGCCGTAAATCCGCAGATATTCCCGGGCGCTTTTCGCCCAACTGAAATCCCCCGCCATGGCCCGAAGGCGCAGACGGGCAAAGGCATCGGGATGGTCCCTGTAAAGGCTGACCGCCTCCCGGATGACATAGAGCAAATCGCCGCTTTGGTAGTTGGCAAAGGTGAAGCCGTTGCCGGCATCCCGCCACGCCTCGTAGGGGTGGACGGTGTCCTTCAAGCCGCCGGTTTCCCGGACGACGGGCACGGTGCCGTACCGCATGGCGATCATCTGACTGAGGCCGCAGGGCTCGCTTTTGGAGGGCATGAGGAACAAATCCGCGCCGGCGTAGATGGACATGGAGAGGGCCTCGTTATAATCCAGACGCACTGCCACCCGTCCCGGATATTGTTGCCCGGCCCAGTGGAAAAATTCCTCGTATTTTCGATCGCCCTTGCCCAGCATCACCACCTGCACCGGCAGCTCCATGATATCGTGGAACACCTCGCAGATCAAATCCAGGCCCTTGTGGGACACAAGGCGGCTGACCACGCCGAGAATGGGGACTGCGGGGTCCACCTGCAAGCCCGCCAGCTTTTGCAGCTCCGCCTTGTCGGCGGCTTTGCCGGAGAGGTCCTCCATGGAGAAATTTTTCACCAAATCCGGGTCTGTGGCGGGGTTATACCGATCCACGTCAATGCCGTTGAGCACGCCGCAGAGCTTATAGTCGCAAAGGCGCATCACGCCCTCCATCCGGTGGGCAAAATAGGAGCATTTCAATTCTGCCGCATAGGTGGGCGAGACGGCGTTCACCGCGTCGGCGCAGAGAATGGCCCCCTTGAGCAGGTTTACGTCGCCGTCCATGACGATGGTGCCGTCCTCCGCCCAACCGCGGTTTAGGCCGAAGAGGTCCTCCAGGGTTTGCAGGCCATAGCGGCCCTGATACTCGATATTGTGGATGGAGAGAACGGTGCGGATGGAGCGATAACGGTCCTCCCGCACGCCGTCGTCCTTGAGGTAAATGGGGACCAGGGCGGTTTGCCAGTCGTTGCAGTGGAGCACGTCCGGCCAGTCCTTCAAATGGGGCAGCATCCGCACCACCGCCCGGGCAAAAAAGGCGAAGCGCTCGCCGTCATCCACATAGCCATAGAGATCGGGGCGTTTAAAGTACTGTTCATTATCCAAAAAATACCAGGTCACGCCGTCTTTTTCCATGGAGAACAGGCCGCAGTAGGCATTGCGCCAAGCCAGATTCACATAGTCAAAGCACTCAAATTTCAGCGCGTCACCGAATTTTTCCCGCACGGACTGGTACAGCGGCAGCACCACCGCCACCGAAGCGCCCTCCGCCGCCAGAGCCTTGGGCAGAGAACCGGCCACATCCGCCAGTCCCCCGGTTTTACAAAAAGGCACCGCCTCGCTGGTTGCATATAGAATTTTCATTGAAAAGACTCCTTCCGCGTGCGTTTCCGCGCCTTTTTTCGCCGCAGCGGCGGCAGGGGGCGCAGGCCCCGGACGAACACCCCGCTGGGGGTGAATATGGCTTTAGACCTTGCTCCCCTTTGCCAGGACGATGGGATAATTGGAGTGGCCCATCAAGGTGCGGTCCGGCAGGACCTCCACGTCCTTATCGGCGATGATATAGGACAAAATCGCGTTGCGGCGGATGGCGGTTTCCTTAAAGAGGACGCAGTTGCGGATGGTGGCTCCCGCCTCCACCACCACCCCGGGGAAGAGAATGGAATTTTCCACGGTGCCCTCGATGGAGCAGCCGTCCGACACCAGAGAATTGACGCAGGTGCCGCCGTAGCCGATGTAGGCCGAGGATTTGTCCGCGCCCTTGGCCCGGATGGGCCGCTGGGGACAGAACAAATCCGCCCGGATTTCCGGGTCCAGCAGCTGCATACTGCGGTCGTAATACTCCTTCACACTGCGGATTTGGGCGGCAAAGCCGTCCCACACGTAGCTGTGGAGATGCAGTGCATGGCCCTTGGCTTGCAGCACGTCCCGCCGCCAGCTATACAGGTCGTGGGAGGCGCACTGGTCCACCAGAGAAATGAGCAGCTCGGTGGAGAGGATGTACACCTCCAGCCCCCGATGGCCCCGGGGGGTATGGAGATGGTAAAATACGTCGGAGATGCGGCCGTCCGGGGCCAACTGGAAATAGGTGCCGTTTTCCGTGGCGAAGCTGTCGTTTCCGCAGACCACGGTGATGTCCGCCCCGGTTTGCACATGGGCTTCAAAAATTTCGCCCAGGGGGAGGTTGACCACCAAGTCCCCGTCCATCAGGGCCACATAGTCCTGACGGATGGAGGTGAGATAGCTCCGCACCCCTGCCAGGGCCTCCATTTTGCCCCGGAACACCGACTCGCCGCCCTCATAGGCGAAGGGGGGCAGAATTTTCAGACCGCCCCGCTTGCGGCTCAAATCCCAGTCCTTGCCGGTGCCCAAATGGTCCAGCAGACTCTGGTAATGCCCGTGGAGCACCACGCCCACGTCGGTGGCCCCGGCGTTGACCAGATTGGACAGGGCGAAATCCACCGCCCGATACCGCCCGCCGAAGGGGATGGACGCGGCACAGCGAATCTCGCTCAGCTCCCGCAGGTCGTTGCGCTTTTCGTAGGAGAAGATTATTCCATGTAGACCCTTCATCTTACAACCTCCTTGCCTTCCCGGTCCAGCATGACGCCGGGAAGAACGGTATTCCCCGCCGACAGCGCACAGCCCGGGGCCAGCACGGTGAGGCCCCAAGCCGTGGGCGGCACCGTGTCCGGCGCGGCACCCACCCGGCAATTCGGCCCCACATGGCAGCACTCGCCCAAAATGGCATACTCCACCACCGCGCCCCGCTCCACCTTGGTCCCCGGCAGGAGGACGGAATAGCTGACCTTTGCCCCCTCCTCCACGGTGACACCGGCGGAGAGCACGGAGTTATCCACCGTGCCCATGAGCAGACTGTCCCGGTTGAAGGCACTGTGGCTGACGTTGGAATTGGGCCCCAAAAAGGCCGGGGCGGCGTTGACAGAGCGGGCATAGATGGGCCAGGACTCATCCAGCAAATCCAAGCCCGACTCCGGCGAGAGCATATCCATATTGGCATCCCACAGGGATTCCAGGGTGCCCACGTCCTTCCAATACCCGGCGAAGCGGTAGGCCGCCATGACCTGCCCGTCCCCCAGCATGGAGGGGATGATGTTTTTGCCGAAATCGTTTTCCGAGGCGGGATTGGCCTCGTCCGCCTGCAAATAGGCCCGGAGGGTTTTCCAGGAGAACACGTAGATGCCCATGGAGGCCAGATTGCTCTTGGGCTCCTTGGGTTTTTCCGCGAATTCGGTGATGAGGTCCGCCTCGTTCACGCTCATAATGCCAAAGCGGGACGCCTCTGCCCAGGGGACCTCCATCACGGAGATGGTACAACTGGCACCGCTGTCCTTATGGCGCTTGATCATTTTGGAGTAGTCCATTTTGTAGATATGGTCGCCGGAGAGGATGACCACGTACTCCGGGTCGTAGAGGTCGATGAAGCCGATGTTCTGGTAGATGGCGTTGGCGGTGCCCTTATACCAGGTGCCGCCGCTGGCATCCATGTAGGGGGGGAGAATGTGGACGCCGCCGGAGCTGCCGTCCAAGTCCCAGGGCTGACCGCTGCCGATGTAGCTGTTCAGCTCCAGCGGACGGTACTGGGTCAGCACGCCCACGGTGTCTATGCCGGAATTGGAGCAGTTGGACAGCGGAAAGTCAATGATGCGATACTTTCCGCCGAAGGGAACGGCGGGCTTGGCCATTTCCCCGGTGAGGACGTAGAGTCGGCTGCCCTGGCCACCGGCCAGGAGCATGGAGATACATTCTTTCTTCATGATTAGTCCAGCTCCTTTTTCTTCTTTTTAGGGAAGCTCCCCTTGCCCCGCAGAAACACGGCGCCAAAGGGGGGGATCCGAAGGACGAGGGAGTGGTCCTTTCCGTGGGCGGGGACCGCCTCCACCTCCACCGGCAGCGTGTCGCCATCGCCCGCGCCGCCGTAACGCTCGTCATCCGTATTGAACACCGGCAGGTACTGCCGCCGCGCAGGCACACCCAGCCGATAATTCTCGTAAAGATTGGGGGAGAAATTCACCGCGCAGAGCAAATCCCGGCCCTGCTTATCCCGGCGGAGGAAGACTGCCACGTTGTTGTGGTTATCATCCGCCACCAACCACTCAAAGCCCGCCCAGTCAAAATCGATCTCCCAGAGGGCCGGTTCCTTTTGATAGAAGGCGTTGGCCTCCTTGAAAAAGCGGTGGATTTTTTGGTTCTCCGGTAAATTCAGTAAGTACCAGTCTAGCTGCCCGTCAGAATCCCACTCGTGCCACTGGCCCAGCTCAGGGCCCATGAACAGCAGCTTTTTACCGGGGTGCGCCAGCATATAGGCGTAAAATCCCTTGAGGGATTGCAGCTGGCTTGCGTATTCCCCGGGCATTTTTCCCACCAGAGAGCCCTTCATGTGGACCACCTCGTCGTGGGACATGGGCAGCACATAATTTTCCGAGAAGGCGTACACCATAGAAAAGGTGATGTCCTTATGGTGGTCCTGGCGGAACCAGGGGTCCAGCTTTAAGTAGTGGCACAAATCGTTCATCCAGCCCATGTTCCACTTCAAATTGAAGCCCAGTCCCCCCACGTCGGCGGGGCGGGTGACCAGGGGCCAGGCGGTGGATTCCTCCGCCACCATCAGCACCTGGGGATTCACGGAAAAGGCCATGCGGTTGAGATTTTTCAAAAATTCGATGGCCTCTAAATTCTCCCGTCCGCCGTGAATATTCCGGGTCCACGCGCCGCCCTGGCGGTCGTAATCCAGATAGAGCATGGAGGCCACGGCATCCACCCGGAGGCCGTCGATATGGTATTCCTCCAGCCAAAACCGGGCGGAGGAATAGAGAAAGCTGCACACCTCGGGCCGACCGTAGTCAAACACCCGGGTTCCCCAACCGGCGTGCTCCCACTTGTTGGGGTCGCTGTACTCATAGCAGCAGGTCCCGTCAAACTGGTAGAGGCCCTGCTCGTCCTTGCAGAAGTGGGCGGGGACCCAATCCAGCAGCACGGTAATGCCGCATTTGTGCATATGGTTCACAAACCACATAAAGTCCTTGGGGGTGCCGAAGCGGGACGTGGGGGCGAAGTAGCCGGTACACTGATAGCCCCAGGAATCGTCCAGCGGATGCTCCGTCACCGGCAGCAGCTCGATGGCGGTATATCCCATATCCTTCACGTAGGCCGCCAGCTCTCGGCCCAAATCCTTATAGTCCACAAAATCGCCGTTGTCCCGCTTTTTCCAGGAGCCGAGATGGACCTCGTAAATATTCAGCGGGCCGTCACAGGGGGGGCGGGCCGCCTGCTTTTTCAAAAACGCGCCGTCGCTCCAAGAAAAGCCGGACAAATCGTAGAGCTTACTGGCGGTGGCGGGGCGGGTCTCCGTGTGGAAGCCGTAGGGATCCGCCTTGAAGCAGATCGTGCCGTCTGCCCGGGTGACGGCGAATTTGTATGCGGTGTACTGCGCAAGGCCGGGGATAAAGCCCTCCCAGACCTCGCCGGATTGCTTCAGGGGGTTGGCAGTCTCGTCCCAGACGTTGAAATCCCCCACCACGGAGACTGCCGCGGCATGGGGTGCCCACACCCGAAACTGCCAGCCTGCCTTGCCTCTCTTCTCCGCCGGATGGGCACCGAACCAGCGCCAGCCGTCGGTTAATTCGCCCCTATGGAAGCGCGTTGATTGCTCTTGCTTTGCCATGTTGCCGCTCCCTCTCCCCGCTCGTTCCCACAGCGGGAACGGCGTGGTTGCTTTCCCTTTATTTTTGCCGCTTGCGGCGTTTTGCTCCCATTGATTTTTGCTGGTTTCATTATACTGCTTGGACAAAATAGCGTCAAGGACAGTCCTGTCGAAAAAAAATTGCGCATTTTCGTTTGAATCACCAATATATCTGCCGTTTTCACGGAATATTTTGTGTACCTTTGTGATTTTGTCCAGATTTCAAGGGAACTTTTCTGATTCTTGCCACGTCTTTAAGAAGAAAGATAATTTTGCCGCCGCCGGTAGAGGGCGGTGAAAGGGGTGCGCTGCCATGAAAAGAGCTGTTTTTTTCTGCGCCACGCTGACGGCGCTGTGTATTTTGTCCGCCTGCAAGGGGCAAGCGCCCATAGAGCCGCCTCCGGCGGAGACGATTCCGGCGGAGACCACCATCACGGCGGAGGAGGGCGCTGCCATTTTGGAGGCGCTGTTGGGAGCGGTGGACGAAACCACCGGCAACCCCATGTCCTACGGCTATGAGAACACCTTGGTGGTGGAGGGGGAGGCCTATTACAACTACCGGGTTTCCTGGCTGGTGGACCACAGCCATGTCTCCTACCTCACCAACTATCTCGTCTCCACCGACGGGGCCATTGTGAAGGAATACAGTCCCCGGCCCGACGACACCGACGGGGCACTGGAAATTGCGGCGGACAGTGTGCTGTCCTTGATGCGGGACGGCGATTTTGACGCGCTGGCAAGCTGGGTGGACGGGGAGACAGGCGTGACCTTCACCCCCTATTCCACCGTGGATTTTGACGTGGACCGCCGCCTGACGGCGGAGGAATTGGCGGATTTGGGGGAGGACGAGACGGTTTACCCCTGGGGCGCATATGACGGCAGCGGGCTGCCCATTGAACTGACCGGCCGGGAGTACTGGGACCGCTTCGTGTGGGACGCGGACTACACCGCCGCGCCCAACGTGAGCGTCCGCCGTGTCCATCAGACGGGAAACGCGGCGGAAAATGTGGACACGGCCTATCCCTGCCGCCCCGGCGAGGCCGACAGCTATTCCTACGTGGAGTACCACTTTGACGGCTTGGAGCCGTCCTACGGCGGCGTGGATTGGCGGGCGGTGAAGCTGGTGTTTATCCAGCGGGAGAACGCCTGGCGGCTCGCCGGCATCATCCACAGCGAAATGACTGTTTAACCCAAAACCGCCGCCGTCCCCTGATGGACGGCGGCGGTTTTATGTCAAGGCGGGCGGTCTTGCAAACAACACCCCCCGTGGGCCTGACGGTCCACGGGGGGTGAAACGCTTTGGGGGTGGGGCGCCTTAATAGTTGAAGGCCTTAATCTGGAAATAGGCCTGGGGATGCTTGCACACGGGGCAGACCAGGGGCGCGCTCTCGGCGATTTCCACATGGCCGCAATTCCGGCAGAACCACATGACCTTTTCGCCCTTTTTGAACACCTCGCCCTTTT
This sequence comes from Oscillibacter sp., assembly GCA_036655835.1. Lineage (GTDB taxonomy): Bacteria > Bacillota > Clostridia > Oscillospirales > Oscillospiraceae > Oscillibacter. The sequence continues at coordinate 385 of JAVVPH010000072.1, read as the reverse complement.
TCAGGTTGTCCAGCAGCTTCAAATAGCGCTCCTCGTGGGTTTTCTCAATTTTCAGCACGCCCTCAAACTGCGCGGCCAGAGCCAGGAAGCCCTCTTCCTCGGCGGTCTTGGCCATTTCGGCGTACATCTCGGTCCATTCCTCGTGCTCGCCGGCAGCGGCAGCCGCCAGGTTTTCCTCGGTGGAGCCGATGCCGCCCAAGGCCTTAAACCACAGCTCAGCGTGCTCCTTCTCGTTGTCGGCAGTCTCCTGGAAAATGCCGGAAATCTGCTCGTAGCCTTCCTTTTTCGCCTTATTGGCAAAGTATGTATACTTGTTGCGGGCCTGGGATTCGCCGGCAAATGCCTTTTGCAGATTGGCCTCCGTTTTTGTACCCTTCAATTCCAT
>JAVVPH010000071.1:6112-8620 GCA_036655835.1 Oscillibacter sp. | reverse complement strand
GGTGAGCAACGGCGTTTTCACCCCGGAAACCAGGGTGCATTTGTTCATAAAGCCCACCACCGGCCCGTTATACAGCCCCGTTGCGCCGTACACGTCGCCCACAATGCGGCGGCTAGTCTCCCGGGAGGAAAAATCCCCCAGGCCGATGCCCTCCGCCGTGTTTCCCAGTGCGTCGGTGACGGTTTTCCCGATGAGGGACATGGCGGTTCCCGCAAAGAGCATGGGTACGTCCCCCTCGGCGGCGGCGCGAAGCCCCTCCCCGAAGCGGTGAAAATCCGCCAGCGCGGCGGCGGCACTGCGCTCAGTGCCCGCGCCCATGTAGATAAAATCCAAATCGGAGAGGTCCGCCTCGTCTCCGGGGCGCAGGGACAGCACCGTCACGCGGTTGCCCAAATCCTCCAAATGCCGCTTCACCACGGCCAGATTGGCCCAGCCGCCGTACAGGCTCATCAGGTCGGGATAGAAGTGCGCAAGCTGAAAATCCATATTACTGCGCCTCCTTTTCGGTGAGTTGAAGCAGCTTGTCCCGGTCGGAGAAGCAGGTCACCACGTACAAATCCTCCGTGCCGTCGGCTTTCAGTGCCGCCGCCGCGTCGGGGATGGCGGGAAGCACCGTGATTTTTTCCCGGGGAATCCCGGTGTATTCCATCCGCTGGGCCAAATCGTTGCAGTACCGGCCGGAGAGAAGGACCCGTTTCACCTGTGGGCAATCCAACTGTGCAAAGTCGATATCCCAAAGCCAGCTGGTCTCGCTGGTAAAATATTTCCGGCTCACCGCGTCCACAATGACCAGCACCGTGCAATCGGCCCCGGTGGAGCGGATGTAGCGCAGATTGGTGTCGTAGGCGATGCTGTTTTCGTGCTTGGAGGTGAGGAGGGTGCCGTGATGCGCCCCCAGCAGAAAGCGCTGCATCCGCCCGTTTTTCAGGATGTAGCGGTTGATCACCCCGGCGGCCACGGAGGCCTCCACCCCGCACACCCGGCAGGCGGCGTAGGCGGCTAAAATGTTGTACACATTATAAACGCTGCGAAAGGCCAGTTGAATGTCCACCTGCCCATCGATGCACAGCGTGCCGTTTTCCAAATCAAGGCCGGTGGCGGTGAAGTCCGTGGCGGGCTTGCGGTGGTCACAGCGGGTGCAGCGGTAGGCCCCGATGTGGTTGTAGTGGACGTAGTCGTAGTCCATGGGGGCCTTGCAAACCGGGCAGTACGCCCCGTCGTGATACATGCCGGCGGGGGCTTTTGTGGAAATGGCGCAGGCGTTCAGGCCAAACCATTTCACGGCCTTCTGCCCCCGGCCAAAGCAGGAGGACAGGGGGTCGTCGGCGTTTAAAATCAGGGTGCTGTCCGGGTGGATGGCGGGCAAAATCGCGTCGTAAACCGACTCGGGATGCCCGTTTCGGGTGAGCTGGTCCCGGTAGAGATTGGTGATGACGAACTCCGTGGGGTGGAAAAACTGGAAGCTGTGGGCGGCGTAGCGCTCGTCGGATTCGATGAGCAGCACATCGGCCTTGACCCGCCCTGCAAAGCTGGCGTGGGTCAGCACCGTGGTGGTCACGCCCTCAATTTGGTTGGAGCCCTCCTCGTTAAATACCACGGTTTTTCCGTCGGCGCGCAAAATGGCGGCAATCATCTCCACGGTGGAGGTCTTGCCGTTGGAGCCGGTGACGGCGATGATGTGGGCGGGGAGACACACCCGGCGCAAAATGTCCGGGCAGAGCTTCAGGGCCGCGCGCCCCGGCATGGAGCTGCCCTTGCCAACCATTTTTCCCACAAAATGGCCCAGCTTGCAGACCAAAATGGCCAGAAATTTTCTCACGCCTGTTCCACTTCTTTCTCAGAAAAATCACGAAATTCCGCGATGGCCCGGACAGGGGCCCCATCGGCCTTTCCAAATTTCAAGGGCAGGGCAAAGAGCATCACATCGTTTCGCCCCACCACCTTGCGCAGGCAAAGACTCTCTAAAATCACCAGGCCGCCGCCCAGCAGGGTCCGGTGGATGGGCAGGGGGTTGTCGCAAAGCCGGTCCATGCTCAGGGCGTCGGTGCCCACGCCCTTGAGCCCGCAGGAGACCAGATAGCGCGCCGCCTCTTCGTCCGGCACGGGGAAGTTGTCGTCAAAATAGTGCGGACAGCCCCATTTTTTCTCCCAGCCGGTGTAAAACAGCACAAAGTCAGCGGAGCGGAGGGCCCCGTTGAGGGAGCGGAGAAAATCGGCGGTGATCACGCTGCCGATTTCCGGCTGGGACACATCCACCACCGCCGCCCGGCCGCAGAACTGGGAGGCGGGCAGCACGTCCAGATAAGTGCCGTCCCGCAAAATGTGGGCGGGCGCGTCCATGTGGGTGCCGGTGTGGGAGGAGAGCTGGATTTGCGTCTCCCGAAAGCCGGTGCGGGTCAAGGTTCCGGTGGCGGTCATCACAGGGGCGGAGGAGCCGGGATACATGGGCATATCGGCTGTGATGGTGTGGGTCAAATCAATGATCATATGGAAACCTTCCTTCGACAA
>JAVVPH010000071.1:360-6012 GCA_036655835.1 Oscillibacter sp. | reverse complement strand
CGGCTGTGATGGTGTGGGTCAAATCAATGATCATATGGAAACCTTCCTTCGACAAATCTCTGCTGTCGGGTTATATTTTTCAGTCTCGCGCCCTTGGCGGCGGGGAGAAGTCTATCGCTCTAAGTAAATCATCAGCACCGCGATATCCGCCGGGAGAGCCTATCGCTCCAAGTAAATCATCAGCACCGCGATATCCGCCGGGGACACGCCGGAAATCCGCGCCGCCTGATTTCCCACGGCGGTACCCGCCGCGGGAGCCCTTTTGATGGTATATCCTCGGGCGAAATCAATTCGCCCTGCGGCAAGGTTTTGCCCGGCAAAACGCTTGAACGCCGCAGCAGCGGCGAAGGTCAGGCGGAGAGAGTCTATCGCTCTAAGTAAATCATCAGCACCGCAATGTCCGCCGGGGATACGCCGGAAATCCGTGCCGCCTGACCTAAATCCAGGGGGCGGATTTCGTTTAATTTTTCCCGGGCCTCCAGCCGCAGGCCGCTGATGGAGCCGTAATCCAAATCCGGGGGGAGGGTGTGGACCTCCATCCGGCGAAACTCCGCCACCTGGCGGCGCTGGCGCTGGATATAGCCCTCGTACTTCACGGAGATTTCCACCTGCTCCGCCACCTCCGGCGGCAGGGCGGGCCACTGGGGGTCAAAGGCCTGCAAATCGCCATAGTGGATTTCCGGGCGGCGGAGAAGGGCGATGAGGGCGCAGCCGTCCGGCACGTCCGGCGTGGCTTTTTCCGCCAAAAAGACGGACAGCGCCGGGGAGGGCGGAATGCCGCTGTGGGCCAGGCGGTGAATTTCCCGCTCCACGGCGGCGTATTTTTCCTCCACCGCTTGCAGCCGCCGGTCGGATACCAGTCCGATGGCGTGACCGTGCTTGGTCAATCGCGCGTCGGCGTTATCTTGGCGCAGCAGCAGCCGGTATTCACTGCGGGAGGTCATAATGCGGTACGGCTCCTCTGTGCCCTTGGTCACCAAATCGTCAATCAGGGTGCCGATGTAGGATTCTGACCGGGAGAGGACAAAATCCCCCTGCCCCGAAAGCGCTCGGGCGGCATTCACCCCCGCCATAAAGCCCTGCACGGCGGCCTCCTCGTAGCCCGAGGAGCCGTTGAACTGCCCCGCGCCGTACAGCCCCGCCACGGCCTTGGTTTCCAAAGTGGGCCGCAGGGCCAGAGGGTCGATGCAGTCGTATTCAATGGCGTAGGCCGGGCGGGTCATCTCCGCCCGCCGAAGGCCCGGAATACTGTGGAGCATTTGCAATTGCACCTCCTCGGGCATGGAGGAGGAGAGCCCTTGGAGATACAGCTCCTCGGTGTGCAGGCCCATGGGCTCCACAAAGAGCTGGTGGCGGAGCTTGTCCGGAAAGCGGACCACCTTCGTCTCAAAGGACGGGCAGTACCGGGGTCCCACCCCCTCAATCACGCCGGAATAGATGGGGGAGCGGTCCAGATGGTCCAGGGCAATCCGCTTGGTTTCCTCGGTGGTGTAGGTCAGATAGCACACGGCCCGGTTTTCCGGCGGCGTGTTCGTGTCGTAGGAAAAGGGGACGGGGAGGGCGTCGCCGTATTGAATTTCCATCTCCTCAAAATCCACGCTTCGGGCGTTGATCCGGGGAGGCGTGCCGGTTTTAAACCGCCGCAGGGGCAGGCCCAATTGCCGGAGAGATTCCGTTAACCGCACAGCGGCGTGCATGCCGTCGGGGCCGGATTCCTCCACGCACTCGCCGATGATGGTCCGCCCCGTCAGGTAGGTCCCGGTGGCCAAAATGACGGCCCGGACGCCAAAGACCGCCCCGGTGGACAGCACCACGGCGGAAACCCGTCCGTTTTCCGCCCGGACCTCCACCACCTCGCCCTGGCGGACGGTGAGATGCTCCTGGCGCTCTAGGGTGTGCTTCATCCGCTCCTGGTATTTTCGGCGGTCGGCCTGGGCCCGCAGACTCCAAACGGCGGGGCCTTTGCCCTTGTTTAACAGGCGGTACTGGATGCAGCACGCGTCGGCGGCCTTGGCCATTTCCCCGCCCAGGGCGTCCAGCTCCCGGACCAGATGGCCCTTGCCGGTGCCGCCGATGGCGGGGTTGCAGGGCATATTGCCCACCGCGTCCAAATTGATGGTGAACACAATCGTCTCCCGCCCCAGGCGGGCGGCGGCTAGGGCGGCTTCAATTCCCGCGTGCCCCGCGCCGATGACGGCGATGTCAAATTGTCCGGCGAAAAATTCAATCATGGAGAAAACTCCTCGATGCGCTTGGCATCCTCAACTCTTTATTTTCCGTGGAGCGTCACCACCGCCACCTCCGGCCGATTCAACAGCCGCAGGGAGGGACCGGAATTTCCCAGTCCCCGGGTGACGAACAGGCTTGCGCCGTTCACGTGGTATTCCCCCGCCGTAAAGGAGGGGAAAAAGGTGCGGTCGGTGGAGAGCAGCCCGTCGGTGAAGGGCAGGCGGATGATGCCGCCGTGACCGTGTCCGGAGAGGACCAAATCCGCCCCCAGTAAGCTGTACTGCGACGCGAAGCGGTCGTTGCGGTGGGCCAGCAGCAGCCAAAAGGCCGCGCCGCTGGCTTGGATTTCCGCCGCCAGAGTCTCGGGGGATTTCTGGTCGGCGTAGCCATTGGGGTCGTCGATGCCTGCCAGGAGAATGTGGTCCCCATTTCGCTCCAAGGGGACAAATTGGTTGGACAGCACGGTTACGCCGTGGTCCACCAAGGTTTTCTTCAACTCCCGCACCTGTCCCAGTGCCCACTCGTGGTTGCCGGTGACATAGTAGGTGGGGGCGATGGCGGACAGACCGTCGGCCACGGTTTCCGCATAGCCCGCCGGCAGACCCCGGTATTGGTCCGGCAAATCCCCCAGGAAAAAAATCGCCTCGGGCTTGGCGGCTTGCACCGCGTCCAACAGCGCGGCGTTGCCCTCGCCAAACTCCGTGCTGTGCAAATCGCTGAGTACCACGGCGCGAAAGCCCTCAAAGCCCGCCGGCAAATCGGCAAGGCTTAGGTCAAACCCGGTGGTTTGCAGGGCCGTGTTGTCCCAGTGCACAAAGGCCGCCACTGCCAACACCAGCAGGAGAGGAACCAGAAACCGCCCCAGAGGATGGCGGGCACGTCGATGTTTGGTCATGGGGGCAGGCTCCCTTCGCCGTCAGTCAACTCCGTTTCAAAACGGATAAAAAAATGTTAGCTGGACCGTATTGGCCCAGCTAACAGGATACCACAGCCCCTTGCGGCGGCAGGGTATAGTTTCAAAATCCTGTATAATAGCTGGTCGCAACTCCAGTTATTATACCATACAATATCTTTTTAATGCGATAGAAAATATAAACAAACCGTGGGTAAAAAAACCAGTCTTATTCCGCGCTTTTCAGTGATTCTACCATGTCGATGCGCTTCATCTTCCGGTGGGCCAGCAACGCCGTCAAAACGGAGAAGGCAACGGTGAGCAGGGCCGCCCAGAGATAGGCCGTGGGGTCCGTTTTCCGCACGAACATCATCATCTCAATTTCCACGGATTTCACCAGCCAGACGTGGAGAAAATGTCCGCAGAAAATGCCGAATCCAATGCCGAACAGGGTCAATACCGCGTTTTCCCGGTTGACGTAGGCGGAAACCTCGGCATCGTAAAAGCCCAGTACCCGGATGGTAGCCAGCTCCCGCTTGCGCTCGGTGATGTTGATATTGCTCAGGTTGTACAGCACCACCAGTGCCAGTGCGGCGGCGGAGAGAATCACAATGACCACCACAAAGTCGATGCGTTCCATGGAGCGCATATAGGTGTCCCGGGTGTCCAGCATCCGGGTGGCCGCCACCACGCCGGGCAGGTCCATGGTGTCGGAAAATACCGCGTCGCAGGCCGCCGCGCTGTCGTCCGCCAGGGTGAGGAGATAGGCGTTTTGCGCGCAGGGGGAGCCGAACACTTTTTCATAGTAGGCGGGGGAGAGGTAGACAAAATGTCCCAGATAGTGCTCGGTGATCCCTGCCACCGTCACCTCCGCCCGGCTGTCGCCGTCCAGGGTGAAGCGGTCCCCAATGCCCACGTCCAGCATTTCGGAGAGCTTTTTGTTGATGATGACCCCCTCGTCGGAAAGTGTCAGGGGTTGGCCCTTCATGTCCCGCAGGGTCACAAAATTCCCCAGCTCCGGCGAGGCCGCCTCCAAATAGACGGAGATGGAGTAGGCGGGGCTCTCCGCCGTCACACTGCTCAAATAGCAGGGCAGGGTGCCCGTCACCTGGTCGTTGTCCGCCAGATATTGCTCCAGGTCACTGCGCTCCTCCGGCAGAAAATTGTCGCTGACGGAGAGCTGGGCGGTGTAGTGATAAATGTCGGCATATTGGGCATCCATGGCCCCCAGGAGGGAGGTGCGCAGGCCGAAGCCCGCGATAATCAGGGCCGTGCAGCCGCCGATGCCCGCCACCGTCATCCAAAACCGCAGATGGTAGCGCAGCAGGTTCCGGGCGGTGACCTTGTGGGTGAAGCGCATCCGCCGCCACAGGGGCCGGATGTATTCCAGCAGCACCCGCTTGCCGGGCTTGGGCGCCCGGGGCCGCATCAGGTTGGCGGGGGTGGAAGCGAGGGTGGCAAGGCAGGCGCCCAGGGTGGCCAGCAAGGTGCAGCCAACACCGGCTAAGAGGGAGAAGCTGCTGATGTCCCCATAGGCGGAGAGCTGAATATCCGGCACCTGATACATGATTTGATAGGCGGTGAAAATCATTTTGGGGAAGAGGGTGTAGCCGATGGCAAGCCCCACCAAGCCGCCCAGCAAAGAGGGCAGCAGTGCGTAGCCCACATATTTTTTGGAGATGGTCCAGCGGGTGTAGCCCAGGGCCTTCAAACTGCCGATCTGCACCCGCTCCTCCTCCACCATCCGGGTCATGGTGGTCAGGCACACCAGTGCCGCCACCAGGAAAAACAGCAGGGGAAACAGGTCTGCCAGATTGCCCATCCGGTCCGCGTCCTGCCCGTAGCCCAGATAGCCGGGGTTGGAATCCCGGGAGAGAAGGTACCATTTTGCGTCTCCGATGTCCGCCACCTTCCGCCGTGCGTCCGCCAATTCCCTCTCCGCGTCGCCGATTTTTTCCTCGGCCTCGGCTTTGCCGTCGTTGTATTCCGTCAGGCCGTCGTTGTACTCCACCTCGCCGTCCCGCAAATCCCGGACACCGTCGGCGATTTCCACCTGGGCATCCGCCGTCTCCGTCACCAGCGTGGCCTCGCCGTCCGCCAGCTCTGTCTGTCCGTCGAGGTATTTTTGCCAGCCGTCGTCCAGCTCGGTCCGGGCATCCGTCAGCTTCACCTCTGCGTCCACCAGCTCCTGCTTGGCGTCCACCAGCTCCGTTTTCGCGTCGTCCAGTTCCACTTTGGCGTCGTCCAGCTTTTTCCGGGCCTCCGCCAGATCCTGCTTGCCGCTTTGATATTCGCCCACGCCGAACTCGTAGGAACTTACCCCGCTTTGGTACTGGGACCAGCCCTGGTCCAGTTGCCCCTTGGCGGTCAGCAACGCGGCGGAATTGGCGGGCAGAGCGGCTAGCTGTCCCTCCGCCATGGCCAATTTCCCCTTTAAATCCGCCAAGGTGGCGTTTGCCGCCGCCAATTTGGCCTGCAATTCTTCCAATGTAGGGGGTGCGGGCGGGTCCGTGGGGGGTGTGGGTGGCGCG
>JAVVPH010000071.1:0-350 GCA_036655835.1 Oscillibacter sp. | reverse complement strand
CCCGCTTTGGTACTGGGACCAGCCGGCCTTGAGTTGGGCGGAGGAGGAGAGAAGATAGGTGGAAAAGGGAATGGGATTCCCTGCGCTATCCTTGGGGGAGAGGGCCTCCAATTTGGCCTGCAGGCCGTCTCTCTGAGCGATAGCCTCTTGCAGTTGGGTTTCCAGAGCCGCCAATTGGACTTTCATTGCCGCCAATTGTTCCTCCGGCGTGGGGGGTGTGGGTGGCGGGTCCGTGGGTGCTGTCTCCTCGTGGAGCAGTGCGCCCTCCAACGTGCCGGAGGAGGACTCCGCCGGAATGGTCAATGCCGCCCCGGAGGCCCTGCCGTCCCCGGGAATGATCTCCGTGTCCG
>JAVVPH010000070.1:3981-8634 GCA_036655835.1 Oscillibacter sp. | reverse complement strand
ACGCAAAATTCGGTGAAACCCGGGTGGTTGCGGGGCAAAATTCGGTGAAACCCGGGGTGGTTGCGGGCGAAAGCCCGGTGAAACCCGAGGGGATTGTGGAAAACCGCGCTTAGGGGGGACCTTCGTCCCCCCTAAAGTAGCTTTATTTCACGTAATGCACGCCGGACAAATCCAGCACGTAAATCGGATAGAAGCGGAAGCCGTCCAAATTGGAGCGGATGGCCACCAAATCCGCCAAATCCTGGATGTAGACGTTGGCGGCGTTGTCCGACAAATTCTCCTGCATCTGCTTGTACAGGGCCACCTGGGCCGCGTCGTCCGGCGTGGCCTGGGCCTGGGCAAAGAGGGCGTCATAGTCGGCGTTGTTGTAGTTGATGAAATTTTTCGCATAGGTGGAGGTGAACCGCTCCAGCAGTGCCCGGGCGGTCATGTTGGACGCGTCCACGCCCACCAGGGTGGACTGGAACTGGCGGCCCATGTACACGTCGTTCACCCAGCTCTCCCACTCCACGGGCTGAATGGTGGCGGTGACGCCGATGGCCTTGAGCTGCTCCACCAGCACCTGGGCCGCGTCCATGTGGGGGGTATAGTTGGACGGCACGGTGATGGTCATGTCAAAGCCCTGGGGATAGCCCGCGTCGCTGAGCAATTGCTTGGCTTTTTCCACATCCCGGCCATAGCGCTCCGCCAGCTCCGGGACAAAATATTTCTGGAAGGCGGGGTACATACTGGACCCGATGACGCTGCCGTGTCCGTCGGCGGTGAGGTCCAAAACCTCCTGCTTATCCACGGCGTAGCACAGGGCCTGACGGACCCGCACATCGTCAAAGGGGGCGGCGGCGTTGTTGAGATACAGCGCCTGCACCAGGTTCATGGTGCCCTCCAAAATGTTGTAGCCGGAGAGCTGGGCCACCTGGGTATTGGTCAGATGGGCGCAGAGGTCGATGGCGCCGCTCTGCAAAGAGAGCACCAAACTGTCCGCGTTTTCCATTATTTTAAAAGTCACCTTGTCCAGATAGGGCTTCTCGCCCCAATAGGACCCATTCCGCTCCAGCACAATGCTGTCCTGGGCCACCCGGGAGACAAATTTAAACGGCCCGGTGCCCACGGGGGCGGTGGCCTGGTCCGGGTAATTCCGGGGCAGAATGGCGGCGGTCATGTAGGAGATAAATTCGTTATTCGGCTCGGCGATGGTGATGGTGACGGTTTTCTCGTCTGTGGCCGCCACGGATTGAATCACAGAGAGGGCCGGCACTAAGGGCTTGCCCTTGGAGTCGTCGGCACAGCGCTTGATGGAATAGACCACGTCGTCCGCGGTCACCGGCTCCCCGTTGTGGAACGTCACCCCATCGCGCAGGGCGAAGGTATAGGTGGTTCTGTCCTGGGAGAGGTCATAATGCTCGGCCACTGCGGGAAGCAGATCTCCGTCGGGAGTGGGCTTCATCAGCCCCTCGAACACGTTGAACATCACTTCCTTGGTGCCTGCCGCCACGGCCAGATGGGGGTCCAAACTGTTGTCCAGGTCCTGGGCGATGCCCACGGTGAGTTCTCCGCCCTGAACGACTTCTCCAGTGGCGGGAGGGGTGGTTTCCGGGGTCTTTTCTGTGCTGCCGTCTCCACAACCGGTGAGTACGACGCTGAGCAGACTGACCGCCAACACAACTGCGAGGATGCGCTTTTTCATAGCTTTTCTCCTTTTCAATCACCGCCCGCAAGTGGGGGTCGGTGTAGCAGAAAGATAGGCTCGCTGATTAAAAGCAGAAAACGAGCCTTGCAGAATCGTTATTTTTATAACAAGTCCTGCAAGGCCGTATTGTACAGGATTATAGGGGATTTTGCAAGGGTTTTTCGGTTTTTTCCCCAGAGTTTTATTCTTTTTCCGCCGGAGGGTCCTCTGTTAGGGCCTCTGTTGGGGCCTCCACCGGCTGGCTGGAGGCGTATGCGTCCACGGACAGGGGCAGGTTTTTCTTCCGCAGACGGACCTCCACCAAAAAGGTGATCAGGCAGTACAGGCACGCGCACACCGGCACGCCGAAGAACATACCCACCAGGCCGAAGAAGTGCCCGCCCACCAAAATGGCGATGATGACCCAGAGACTGGACAGGCCGGTTTTGTCCCCCAAAATCTTGGGGCCGATGACGTTGCCGTCCAGCTGCTGCAAGGCCAGCACGAACAGGAGAAAGTACAGGGCCTTGATGGGGTCGGCCAGCAGAATCAAAAACAGACTGGGAATCGCCCCCAGGAAGGGGCCGAAAAAGGGAATGACATTGGTCACGCCCACAATGACGGAAACCAGAGGCGTGTAGGGGAATTTCAGCAGGCTGCACCCGATGAAGCAGAGAATGCCGATGATCAGGGAGTCCAGCAGCTTCCCCCGGACGAAGCCGGAGAAAATGTGGTCCGCTTTTCGGGTGCCCCGGAGGACCCAGGGAATGTTCCGCTGAGAAAACAGGCCGTAGGCCATTTTCCGGGTGATGGCGGCACAGCGCTCCTTGGTGGCCAGCAGATACACGGACACGATGATGCCCACCACCAAATCCTTCACGAAAATCAGCGCGGCAAACACGCCGCCGGACACGACGGACATGACCTGCTGGGCCTGGGGAATCACCTCGCTGGTGAGCCAGGTGACCAAATCGCCGTAGTACGCGTCCATCTGCCGGCCCACCCAGTCCTCCAGACCGGGATTCAGCTCCAGCAGGCGGTCCGCCCAGCCGGTGATGGTCATGTAATAGGTTTCGATGTTGCCCACCAATTGCAGCAAGCTCTTGTACAGCTCCGGCAGCAGCACGGAGGCCAGCAGATAGCCGAAAATGCTCACCAGCACCCACGTCAGCAGCAAGCTCACCGACCGGGCCCCCATGTGGACGGGCTTGCCGCTGGCCCGGGATTTGAACAGTAAATCGGAAAAGAGACGCTGTTCAAAAAAATTCACCACCGGTGCCAGCAGATAGGCAATCAGCGCGCCGTAAATAATGGGCTGCATGGCGATGAGTAGCTGTCGGCCGAACACAATGACCACCCGGTTGCCAAACAGGGTGTCGTAAAACAGCAAAATGGAGGCCGCCGTCAAAAAGACGGTCACGCCGACCTTGATATACCGGTTTTTCTCTCGCATATGCGCACCGCCTCCATCATTCTTCGTTTTTTCTTTATTCTACATGGCCCCGGGGGGAATTGCAATCTTCTTTTCCCCGTGCTATACTTTTCTAACTGATTCTAAACCAAAGGAGTTCCTTTTATGCCCAAGAAGCTGCTTTTTCTCGTGAATCCCCGGGCGGGGCGGAATAAATCCCGCAGTCCCCTCTTCGACGCGGTGGCTGTTTTTTCCGAGGCGGGCTATTTGGTGCGGGTCCACCGGACCACCTGCGCCGGGGACGCCGCCGCCACCGTGGTCCGGGAGGGGGGGCACTATGACGTGGTGGTGGCCTCCGGCGGGGACGGGACCCTCAACGAGGCCGTCTCCGGTCTGCTGCAATTGGAGAAGCCGCCCCTGCTGGGCTATCTCCCCCAGGGCAGCACCAACGATTTTGCCGCCAGTCTCCACATCTCCACCAATCCCGTCACCGCGGCGGAGGCCATTGCGGCCCACCATCCCCAGGTGCTGGACATCGGGCTGTGGAATCGCCGGTGCTTTGTGTACGTGGCCTCCTTCGGGGCCTTTACCAAAAGCTCCTACTCCGCCCCCCAGGCCGCCAAAAACGCCCTGGGCCACTTCGCCTATATTCTGGACGGGATGCTGAATCTGGACTCCCTGCGGCCCTATCGCCTGAAAATCAACGCCGACGGCGAGGTGCTGGACGGGGAATACCTCTTCGGCGCGGTGTGCAACTCCACCTCCATCGGCGGACTGATGAAGCTGGACCCCCAGCGGGTGGTGCTGGACGACGGAAAATTTGAGCTGCTGCTCATTCCCCACCCCAAGTCCGCCCTCAGTCTGCAAAACCTGATTTTCTCCCTGCTGAACCAGCAGTACGACAGCGAGGGACTGATATTTCGCCATGTCTCCGCCCTCCATTTGGAGACGGAGGAACAGATTCCCTGGTCCCTGGACGGGGAATATGCCGAGAGTTGTCCCGTGGTGGACATTGTCAACCGTCAGGGCGGCCTGACGCTGCTGCTATGAGCCAGCTAACCGCGCTGTGTCAGCGCTTTGAACACCACGTTCCCGGCCTGTTGGGGGCGAGGCACAGCTACGCCGTCCTCTGCCCTCTGGTGGAGCGGCCCGACGGCCTGCACCTGCTCTTCGAGGTCCGGGCGGAGACGCTGCGCCGTCAGCCGGGGGAGGTTTGCTTTCCCGGGGGACGGATGGAGCCGGGGGAGAGCGTCGCCGATTGCGCCCTCCGGGAGACGGAGGAGGAATTGGGGATTCCCGCCGGGGAAATCTCCCTGCTGGGGCGGCCGGATTTCATCTGCAACCAGACGGGCTTTTTGTTGCAGCCGGTGTTGGGCCTGGTTTCCGCCCAGGGCTTTGCCCGGTTGACCCCCTCCCCGGCGGAGGTGGCGGAGACGTTTACCGTCCCCCTGGATTTTTTCGCCCGCACCCCGCCGGAGGAATTTCACTATGACCTCCTCCCCGCCGTGCCGGACAGCTTCCCCTACGCCGCCGTGGGCATTCCGGCGGATTATTCCTGGAACCGGGGCCGGGTGGA
>JAVVPH010000070.1:0-3881 GCA_036655835.1 Oscillibacter sp. | reverse complement strand
ATGGAAAACATCCGTTACGACCGCAAAAACGAGGCGCTGTACATTTTGGACCAGACCCTGCTGCCCGGGGAGGAGCGGGAGATCCGCCTGGAGACGGCGAGAGAAATGTTTGACGCCATCCAGACCCTTCAGGTCCGGGGCGCCCCCGCCATCGGCATCTGCGCGGGCTATTGTATGTATGTGCTGGCCCGGTCCATCCGCACCGAGGACCGGCAGGTGTTTTTAAAGCAATTCAGCGACTATGGGCAGTATTTGGATTCCTCCCGCCCCACGGCGGTGAATTTGCACTGGGCCATTCGGTCCATGCTGCGCTGTGCCTTGGAGCAATCCGGCAGCACCCGGGGGCAGCTATTGGACGCGCTGTACGAAAACGCCCTGGCCATCCACCGGGACGACCGAGACAAATGCGCCAAAATTTCGGCCTTCGGCCTGCAATTGGTGAAGGACGGGGACGGCATTTTGACCCACTGCAACGCCGGTCCCCTAGCCACCTCTCAATACGGCACGGCCCTGGGCCCCATTTTGCTGGGAACGGAGCGGGGCATGAAATTCAAGGTGTTTGCCGACGAGACGAGGCCCCTGCTCCAAGGGGCCCGGCTCACCAGCTATGAATTGGCCCGGGCGGGGGTGGACGTGACGCTGATTTGCGACAACATGGCCTCCATGGTGATGAAAAACGGCTGGGTCCAGGCCTGCTTTGTGGGCTGTGACCGGGTGGCCGCCAACGGCGATACCGCCAACAAAATCGGCACCTCCGGCGTGGCGATTTTGGCCAAACACTACGGCATCCCCTTTTATGTTCTGGGGCCCAGCTCCACCATCGACATGGACTGCCCCACCGGGGCGGAAATCCCCATTGAGCTGCGGGACCCGGAGGAGATCAAAACCAAGTTTTATACCCAGCCCATGGCCCTGGCGGAGGTGAAGTGCTACAACCCCGCCTTTGACGTGACGGACCACACCCTGATTGCGGGCATCGTCACGGAGCGGGGCATCTGCCGCCCGCCCTACACCAAAAGTCTGGCGGCGCTCTTCCAAACGGGCGCAAACCCGTGAGCGGTCCCATTTGGAAAGGGCTTTGACCCATAAGCTTCTCGTGGAAATCACGAAAAAATAAAAAGGAGGATCTGATATGAGTACCCCATCCGCTTGCAACGAGGCCAAGCCCGGTGACATTGCCAAGGTGGTGTTAATGCCGGGAGATCCCCTGCGGGCCAAATTTGTGGCCGAGCAATACCTTGAAAACCCCGTCTGCTTCAATTCCGTCCGAGGGATGCTGGGCTACACCGGCACCTACAAGGGCAGGCGCGTCTCCGTCATGGGCCACGGCATGGGCGTGCCCTCCATCGGGCTGTACGCCTACGAGCTGTATCAGTTTTATGACGTGGACTCCATCATCCGCATCGGCTCCGCCGGGGGCATTGGGGACGATGTCCGCGTCCGGGACGTGGTGCTGGCCCTGGGGGCCTCCACCAACTCCCACTACGCCGACCAGTACCGCTTCCCCGGTCAGTTGGCCCCCACCGCCAGTTGGCCCCTGCTGCGAGACGCGGTGGCGGCGGCGGAGCGTCTGGGGGTGCGGACGGACGTGGGCCAGGTGTTCACCGCCGACCAGTTTTATAACGACAACCCAGACGCCGGAGAGGCCTATCGCAAATTCGGCATCCTGGCGGTGGAGATGGAGGTGGCGGGCCTCTATTGGACCGCCCAGCGGGCGGGAAAGCAGGCCCTGGGCATCCTCACCATCTCTGACCACATTTTCACCGGGGAAGCCCTCTCCGCCCTAGACCGGGAGCAGTCCTTCCGGGAGATGATGGAACTTGCGCTGGAAACGGCGTGGAAGTCTTTGGAGGAGTAAAATATGGCATTATTTGGAAAACGAGAAACCGTGTTCAGCGAAAAAAATCAGGCTCGCTACGAGCTTTGCAAAACGGCGCTGGAAAACGCCGGTATTCAATTGATGGAGAGCGGGTCCTACGAGACGGAGGCCCCCATCTCCGGCTGCGGGGCCAAGCTGGACGCCCGGGACTTCGGCCCCGGCGGCAAGGTGGACCGGCGGACCTACTATCTGGCTGTCCGTCCCGAGGACGCGGCAGAGGCCCGGACCCTTTTGGAAACGGTGTAAGGCGGACGCTTTGCCGCCTGAGAGCAGGCGGCTAAAACGCCTTTTCGACATGCTGAGACCCCACCCCGGAAGTTTGGCTTCTGGGGTGGGGTCTTGTTTTTGGGCGGTTTTAAAAAAGCGGCGCGGAATGTCAGCGATATTGTTCCAGTAGGGTCCTGTCGGCCATCAGCCGGGCATAGGGCGCGTCCAGTCCCGCCAGGCTGCCCCGGCGCAGGGTTTCCACCATGGCGCAGACCGTTTGAAACAGGGGTGTCAGCCCCAAATTCCCGGTGAGGCCCTTGAGGGAGTGGGCCGCTTCAAAGGCGGCGGTGGCGTTTTGCTCTGTCAGTGCCCTGCCCAGGTCCCCGAAGGCCGGGTCGTCTAAAAAGAGATGAAAGCAGTCGGTGTATAGTTTCTCGTCCCCCACAAAGCGCTCCAGCGCGCCGGTGACATCCGCGCCGTAGGCCCGCAGTCCGTCCAATAAATCCGTCATGTCCGCCGCCTCACTTCATCACAATCAGGGCAATCAGCTCCACCGGCGCGTCGCTTTGGTTTTCCAGACCGTGGGATTGACCGTAGCCCGTGGAGCAGAGGTCGCCGGGGTGAAGCGAAACCAGAGTGCCGTTGTCGTTAAAAACGGGGTCGCCCTTGAGGATGTAGTAAAATTCCGTCTCGTCCACGTGGTCGTGGTAGCCGATGGAGCAGCCGCTTTCCACGGTGATGTGGGCAAACATCCGCCCATGCTGATACAGTTCGTCTCCGCCGGCTAAGTCCTTGATTTGAACCAAGCCCTTGCCGCTGCGGACGTTGACCTCCCTGCGGGGGCAGTTTTCAGATCGTGTAATCATGGCGTGGCACTCCTTTACCAAAACAAGTTCCCGCCGCCGGGCCTCTTGCGCCCCGGCGCGGCAGGTGATAAAATGGGGGAAACATGCAAGGGCGGGCACTTCTCAAAAAAGGGGGCACAGCATCTGCCTGCAGTTGCCGCACGTTCGCTTTTGAGAGTGCGTTTAGGCAATTATACCAAAGCTTTGTGGAAAAGTCCAGATGGAAGGAGCAGCTATGAAAAAACGATTTGCCCCGGCGGCGGCGCTTGTGTGCCTGCTGTTGGCGGGCTGTGGACCGAAGAGAACACCGGCCCCTCCCCCCGCGCCGGAGCCGCACCTCGCCATGGAGGAGCTGGCGGTGGAATTTGCCCCGGTGGGGGGCCAGACCCAGGCCCTGCTGGGGGCGCTAGACCGCTTTCCGGAGAAGCTCCGCGCCGCCCTGGCGGAGGCGGGGGTGGAGGCGGATGCCGTGCATCTCACCCTGGGCAGCGCGCAGGATGCCACCGCCCGGGCTGTGGGACAGGGCGGCGTGGATGTGGCCATTCTCACGGCGGAGGGCTATGTGGAGGCGGACAGCGGCGGCAGGGTGCTGTTGGCGGACCCGGGGCGGACGGCCCTGCTCTGCGCCGGACCGTCGGACTACGGCCGGGCCTTGGCGGGCCGGAAAACCCCCACCTGGGACGAGCTGAACCACGCCCGCTGGGGCGTGCTGGCGGCGGGGTCCGATTTGGGCCGGCGGTATTGGGATTTGTATTTGGCGGACGGCTATGAGGGCAGGACTCTGTCGGATTTGGACCAGGTGCGGGAATACGACAGCTACGAGGCCCTGCTCCGGGCCGGCGCGGCGGGGGAAATTGACCTCTTTCCGGCGACGCAGGCGTTTTTGGACGAAATTGCCGACGCGTGGACCCTGGAAGCCGCCCGCAGTGACGACGCGGGCTACCGGGGCT
>JAVVPH010000069.1:0-8722 GCA_036655835.1 Oscillibacter sp. | reverse complement strand
GCAGTACCATGCCCTTGGGCAGGTAGAAGGGGAAGCCGGGTGCCTCGTCCCGGAACGCGAACAGGCCCAATTCCTTGCCCAGCTTCCGGTGGTCCCGCTTTTTGGCCTCTTCAATCCGGGCCAAATACGCGTCCAGCTCTTCCTTTTTCGGGAAGGCGATGCCGTAAATCCGCTGGAGGGTCTGGCGGTTGGAGTCGCCCCGCCAATAGGCGGCGTTGCAGGTGGTCAGCTTAATGCCGTTGCCCTTGATGCGGCCGGTGGAGTCCAGATGGGGACCGGCGCAGAGGTCGGTGTACTCGCCCTGGGTGTAAAAGGAGATGGCGGCATCCTCCGGCAAATCCTGAATCAGCTCCACCTTATACGGCTCGTCGCGCTCCTGCATATATTGGATGGCCTCTGCCCGGGGCAGCTCAAAGCGGGTCAGGGGCAGCTTTTCCTTGCAGATTTTGCGCATCTCGCCCTCAATTTTCTCCATAATTTCAGGAGTGAAGGGGATGGGCGAATCCATATCATAGTAGAAGCCCTCGTCGATGGAGGGGCCGATGGCCAGCTTCACCTCGGGATACAGCCGCTTGACGGCCTGGGCCAGCACATGGGAGCAGGTATGCCAATAGGTTTTGCGATACTGGGGGTTTTCAAAGCTGAACTGATTTTCGTCCGACATGGGGAATGCTCCTTTCTAATCGCGGCGGGGCTGCGCCCCGTGCGCCGGGGGTGAAAAATAAAAAAATCCCACCCCTGAAAAATTCAGGGGTGAGATACGATGTCGTATTCCACGGTTCCACCCTGCTTGCGTTTCTTGCGAAACGCCGCTCGTGTCCTCTGTAACGGGAGGAATCGTCCCAGCCTACATATCGGTGGGCAGCTCCAAGGCGGTGCTGTTTCCGGCGGCGGCAAGGGCCGCTTTCAGCCAGCGGCGGCCCCTCTCTGATGTCCTTCCCGAACAGTGTCCTTATCTAAGCCTTTTGATATTTGGATTTAATATAGCACGTTGTTTTCGCCTTGTCAAGTGGGCGCTTCTCCCTGCATATAGCGCTCCTCCGCCCGCTGCTGGGCGGTCTTTAAAAGGGCCTCCGCCTGCCCGTAATTTCGCTCGGAGAGGGCTTCCAAGCTGTCGGTGACCGCGTTGAACAGGTGGAGATACAATTCCTCGTACAGTTCGCTCATCATTGGGTTCTCCTTTTCATGTTGTAAATAGGCAATTGCGAAATGCGCATTTTGCAATTGCCTAATGTTGTAAATGGATAATCCAACTATAAACACGATTTTATCACTTGTCAAGTCGTATTCCGCTTTATCATATGTTTTCGCATAAACCAGATTCTGTATGATAACCATAAATGCGGAGGTACACTTATGGAACTGGACTACAAAGAAATCGGGCGTCGCATCGCGCGCCGCCGAAAGGAATTGGGACTAACCCAGGCCGCCGTAACGGAACTGGCAAATCTTGGGGACAAATATCTCTCCAACATTGAGCGGGCCGTCTCCATCCCCAGTACGGAGGTGGTGATGCGTCTGGCCGTCGCCCTGGACACCACGCCGGACGCGTTTCTGGTGGGCACTGCCCGGCAGGAGGGCGAGCGCTGGAAAAACGTGGCCCAACGCCTGCGGGACATGGACGAAAAGCAGTTGGACCTGGCGGAGAGCTTCCTCACCTGGCTCTCGGAGCAAGCCTGAAAAATCACGCCGCCGCCCATACGGGCGGCGGCGTGATTTTCATAGATTTTCGTAGCATCAGGCTCTATTTTGCCTGCCAGAGAATGTCCTTTGCCACCGGGGTATAAAAGAGCCGGGTCACTTCCTCCCGGTCCCGGGTGCGGCCCAAAATCCACATCAGCTTGGCCACCACCGCCTCGCAGGTCATGTCGTAGCCCTCCAACACCCCCAGGTCCCCCTTGAGACTGTGGCCCACGTGGTACACCGTCAAATCGCTGCCCTCGTTTTGCACTTGGGTGGTGAGGACGATGATTTTCCCCGCCGCCATGGCGCGGCGAACGCAGTCGTAAAAGCCGCTGCTCTCCGGCAGACCGCCCACGCCGAAGCTCTCGATAATCAGCGCGTCGTTGCGCTCCAGCAAAAATTCCGCCGTCTCCGGCTCCGCGCCGGGGGTCAGCTTCAGCAGGGCCACCTTGGTGTCCAGGGCGTCGTAAAAGGTGGGGGCGGCGGCGCAGTCCTGGCGGAGGTAGCGCAGCAGTCTCCCGTCCTGCAACACGCCCAAATCCGGGTAATTGATGCTGGAAAACGCCTGAAAGCTCTTGGACCGGGTCTTTTTCGCCCGGGTGCCCAAAATCACCTGTCCGTTGAATACGATCGCCACCCCCGGCAAATCCTCCGTGGCACAGCGCAGGGCGTCCGTCAGGTTGATTTTGGAATCCGTGGAGTCAAAGCCGATGGGCTTTTGTGCCCCGGTGAGCAAAATCGGCTTGGGGCTGCCCTGAATCAAATAGCTCAGAGCCGCCGCCGTGTAGGCCATGGTGTCCGTGCCGTGGGTCAGGACAAAGCCGTCGTACTCCGCGTAATGCGCCCGGATGCACCGGGCCATCATCAGCCAATGGGGCGGGGTGATGTTGGTGCTGTCCAAATTCAAAAGCTGAAGGCAGTCCACCTGGCAAATGGCGGCAATATCGGGAATCCGGGCCAGCAATTGCCGGCTGGTCAGCTCCGGTGCCAAGCCGTCCTTGGTCACCTCCGAGGCGATGGTTCCGCCGGTGCCGATGAGTAAAATTTTCTTCATTCCCGCTCCCTCTGTCCCGTCACAGCACGTCCCGGTGGTCCAGGGCCGCCAGACCGAAGCGAACCGCCCGGGCAATCGTCTCCCGCTCCTCCTCCGTCTCCGCCCGGCTCAGGCGCAGGCGCAAATCCCGCAGGAACAGCCCCCGGAGGGAATCCTCCTCCGCCCGGGTCCAGAGGTCCTCCGCCACCCGGGTGTGGTCCCGGATTTCCAGGGCGTAAAACCGGTCTGCCAGTGCCTCGGTCAGCCCCGGCACATCCACGCCCTGCTCCCCGGTTTCCCCGGTGAGCAAAATGCGGTAGAGGTCGGAGACAGTCGGAGACGGTAACGCCGCCAAAATGGCCGCCCGGGGGTCCTGTCCGGTGACGTCCACCTCTAAAATCTCCTGTCTGCGCAGGGCGAAGGGGACAAATTGCAGCGTCACGCCGCCGCCATCGTCCACCGTCCCCCGGTAAAAGCCCTTCTCCCCCAGCTCGTCAAAGCCCCGCCCCTCGGGACAGCCCGGCCAGGCGCAGAGCGTCTCCCCAAAGCGCAGCGGCTCCGTCCGCTTGTGAATATGCCCCAACGCCAGATAGGCAAGGCCGCTGGCGGCAATTTCCGCCTTGCGGATGGGGTTGTACCGGGCCTCCGCCGGCTCAATTTCGCCGTGGAGCACCCCCAGATGCACCCGCCCATCCCGGGGCAGGGCAAAGCCCGTCAGCAGTCCCGCCGCCTGCTCCGCCGCCAAAAACGCCCCGCCGGACACCGTGGCGTGGAGCGCCGGAATATCCACGGTCTCCATCTCATTTGTTTGGAAGATGTGGACATTCTCCGGCCATTTTTCCGTGGCGTAGGCACTTCCCTGCCCGTACCAGTCGTGGTTTCCCGGGGCGATAAATACCCGGGCCTCCATCTGCCCCAACGCCGCCGCCAGCTGCTCTCCCGTCTCCCGGAAGGCGCTGCCGCTGTCGAACAAATCGCCGGAGAGCAGCACCAGGTCGATGCCGTTTTGGTTGACATAATTTGCGAGACGTGTGCCCAGCTCCCGGCTCTCCTTCCGCCGTGTGGCGGCCTGCCGGGCGGTCAGCGCGCCAAAGGCGCTGTCCAAATGGAAATCCGCCCCGTGAATAAATTGAAACATATCCTCGCCTCCCTCTCGTGCAATCCAAGGCCCAAGGCCGTCTATTCTGTCAGTAAAAAATCGTTTCCCGCCGCGCCGCCCGACAAAAGCAAGGCCGCCACAGGCAAACGTCCTCTAACTCGCACCGCCGTTTCTTTTTCATCTCGATTCAACTGTCCGCGATTTTACTCCGCGTCCTCCCCGCGCCAGGCCTTGCACACATCCACCCAGGTGCCGCCGGAATAGCGCTCCATTTCCTCCATGTTCAGCTCGATGGCGCTGTTGCTGCTGCCCACCGCCGGGTAAATGGTGGCGAAGCGCTTCATGGACTCGTCCAGATAAATTTCCACCCCCGGGTTCACCACAAAGGGGCACACCCCGCCCACGGCGTGGCCCACCAGGGTGGAGGCCTCGTCGTGGCTGAGCATGGTGGCCTTGCCGCCGAAGCGGTCCTTGTAGCGGCGGTTGTCCACCTTGGCGTCCCCGGCACAGACGATGAGCAGCACCCGCTCCCCCAGCTTGAAGCTCAGGGTTTTGGCAATCCGCGCGCCCTCCACCCCCAGGGCCTGGGCCGCCAGCTCCACCGTGGCGGAGGAGACGGAAAATTCCTGAATGCGGTCCGCAATGCCGCAGGTTTCAAAATAGGCTCTCACTTTTTCAATGGACATGGTAAAATTCCTCTCTTTTTTAGCAATTATACGCAAACGCGCCGGTGGTTCTTTATAAAAACCGCCTGATTTTATCGAAGGTCAATCCGCTCCACGGCGGTACAGCGCCCCGTAACGCCATCCAGGGTAAAAATAGCCCCCTGCAGCTTGGCAGGTCCCCGCTCGGGTGCTTGAAACCGTCCCGGCAGACCGCCTAAAAATCCCTCCACCGACTGCTCCGGCTTGATGCCCAGCACGGATTCCACCGCCCCGGTCATGCCCAAATCCGTGATATAGCCGGTGCCCTTGGGATATATCCGCTCGTCGGCGGTGGGGACGTGGGTGTGGGTCCCCCAGAGGGCGGACACCCGCCCGTCCAGATAATAGCCCAGGGCCAGCTTCTCACTGGTGGCGGAGGCGTGAAAATCCACCAGCGTCAGCGGCGTGGGCCGGTCCGCCAGCAGGCGGTCCGCCACGGTGAAGGGATTGTCCGCCCCCCAGCTCAAATCACAGCGGCCAATCAGGTTCACCACCCGGATCTCCACGCCGCCCAAATCGTACACGCCGCACCCCCGGCCGGGGGCACGGCCGCTGAAATTGGCGGGCCGCAGAATCCAGGGCGTATCATCCAAAAAGCTTTGAATCTGGGGCTTTCCGAAGCTGTGGTTCCCCAGGGTCACCACGTCCGCCCCGGCATCGTAAATCCGCTCCGCCTGCTCGGGCATAATGCCCACCCCGGCGGCATTTTCACCGTTCACCACCGTGAAATCGATGCTGTGCAGTTTTTTGACTGCCCGCAGGTGGCGCTCCAAATGGGCAAGCCCCGGCTCCATCACCACGTCGCCCACCGCCAAAATTCGGTATTCCATATTGCTCCCCGCCATTTCCGCATTGCGCTTATTGTGTTTTATGATGGTAGTAGTATACCAAACCCCCGCTATTTTGCAACGAATTTTCCAAAACTTTCCCGGAAGCCGTTGCGTTTCCCCGGAGATATGCTTATACTATATGTACTTACCATCAGAATTTTTAATGTTCAGGAGGCGGTCCCATGGCTGTGAAATTGGAGCTGTACCGCGTGTTTAAAGAGGTGGCCGAAACCGGCAACATCTCCGTAGCGGCAAAAAATTTGTATATCTCCCAGTCGGCGGTGAGCCAGTCCATCAAGCAGCTGGAAACCTCCCTGCAAGCGCGGCTCTTTTCCCGCAGTCCCCGGGGCGTGTCCATCACCGAGGAGGGGCAGATGCTGTACGACTACGTGCGGGCGGCCTTGGGCCTTTTGGCAACCGGCGAGGACAAGCTCTCCCAAGCCCAGCAGCTGCTGCTGGGCACCTTGGTCATCGGCGCGTCGGACACGGTGACAAGCTGGTTTTTGACCCCCTATTTGGAGGCCTTTCACCGGGAGCACCCCGGCATCCGGCTGAAAATCGTCAGCGGACGCAGTGCCAAGGTGCTGAGTATGCTGAAATCCGGCGCGGTGGACATTGCCTTTGCCTCCTCCCCCTCGGAAACGGGCATCAGCACGTGGCCCTGCTTTGCCACCCACGCCGTGTTTGTGGCGGGCAGCAACTATGCCTGCCAGTTTGACCGCCCCTATTCCCGGGGAGAAATTGCGGAATTTCCCCTGATTCTCTTGGAGCGCAAGGCCAGCTCCCGGGTGTTTTTGGAGCAGTATTTTTTGCAGGGCGGCGTGACGCTGAACCCGGAAATTGAGCTTTCCTCCCGGTCCCTGCTGGTGTCTCTGGCCCGCATCGGCCTGGGCGTGGCGGGTGTGACCTTGGAATTTGTCCAAAAGGCCCTGGACGCGGGAGAAATTCGGGTGCTGAAAACCGATTTTGAAATCCCCGCCCGCAGTGTGGATATGTGCACCCTGCAAGACGTCTCCCCCACCGCCGCCACCACCGCCTTTTTGGAAATGGTCCGGGGCGGCGCGGCTCCCAAGGCGTAGTCGGCAAACCGATTCTGGGCACAGCAAGACCGGGCTGTCTGCGGATATAGGCGGTGAAACGCAATACGCCGCCGTCTGTCTGTTCGCGGCTCCGCCGGGTTCAGGAACCTCTGAATCAGACGGGCATGAAAATCAAACCGGGGGACATCGTTTTTGCGATGCCCCCCGGTTTTGCTTCCATCCAAGAAATTCGCGTTTACAAATCGTCAATCTGCATTTTATCCAGCTCGCTTCTCTTGCGGCGTTTTTCCCGCCCCGCCCAGTAAATGGCCAGCAAAATCAGGGTGGGAATATTTCCCAGCAGCAGTGCCACCGCCACCGCTCCCAGTGCGTTTGCCATGTCGCCGGTGTTTACCACGTTCAGCGGCCCCAACAGCGACATGAGAAATGTCAATAGCGGCAGCACCAGTCCCGGCCAGCGGCTCTCCCGCTTGGCGAGAAAAATTTGCAAAAACACGCCGCCCGCCATCACAGCGAGAAGGACCAGCAGTATCACCGCCATCCGCCCGGTTGCAATATCCATGTTATCCGTTCCCCTTTCGATTTCGATACGCGCCGATGAGCACCTTCGCCGTCTCCACGTCCAGCTTGTCGTCCACCGCCAGACGCTTCACCAGCGCAACGTAGTCATCCGCCGCCTCCGTCTCGCTGATTTGAATTTTTTGAATCAGCCGATCCAGCCGCAGCCGCACCGTGGGGTAGCTCACGCCGTACAGCGCCGCCACCTCCTTTAAGGACCCGGAGGCCAAAATAAACTTCTTGACAAAGGTCAAGTCCTCCTCCTCCAGTCCGGTCATCCACCCGGGAAGCAGTTCCACCGCCATTGCGTCCCCCCTTTGTTTAATAAAGTTAATATATACTTTAATAATATAAAAGTCAATGCAAATAAAAATCTTCATTAAAAAGTATTGCTACGTTTTTTTCGCCGTCTTTGTTGCTTTTAGCCAATTTTGTTGCTATACTTTTGTCATATTCAATTCCCGTATACGGGAGAGAGAAAGAGGGAGCGTTTTTTATGACCAAGAAAAAACCGGCACTGGCCCTATGGATTTTGATTGCGCTGATTCTCGGTATTCTGGCAGGTCTTGCCTTCATGGGCAATTCCGCCTTTGCCGTCAGCTACATCAAGCCCTTCGGCACCATTTTCCTGAATCTGATTAAGTTTATCGTGGTCCCCATCGTGTTTTTCTCCATCATGTCCGGCATTTTGTCCATGAGCGATATGCGCAAGGTCGGCTCCATCGGCGTGAAGACCGTGGTGTACTATTTTCTCACCACCGCCGGCGCGATTGTGCTGGGCCTGTTCGTGGCCAACCTGTTCAAGGGCGCGTTTCCGGTGCTGAACACCGCTGAGGCGGCCTACGAGGCCAAGGAGGCCACCGGCCTGATGGACACCTTTGTGAACATCTTCCCCTCCAACGTGGTGGCCCCCTTCGCCAACGCCTCCATGCTGCAAGTCATCGTGGCCTCGCTGCTGTTCGGCTTCGGCATTCTGGCCGCCGGTGAAAAAGCGAAGCCCTTCGCCGACTTTATTGACAGCGCCACAGAGGTTTCCATGCGGGTGATGAGCTTCATCATTCAGCTCTCCCCCATCGGCGTTTTCTGCATGATTGTCCCCGTGGTGGCGGAAAACGGCCCCGCGATTCTGGGCAGTTTGGGCATGGTGCTGCTGTGCGCCTATATCTGCTATATCATCCACGCCGCCGTGGTCTATTCCTCCACAGTGAAAATTTTGGGCGGCCTGTCTCCCCTGGCATTTTTCAAGGGCATGATTCCCGCCATGGCCATGGCCTTCTCCTCCGCCTCCTCCGTGGGCACGCTGCCGCTGAACATGGAGTGCGTGGAGCATTTGGGCGCGCGGCGGGATGTTTCCAGCTTTGTCCTGCCCCTGGGCGCCACCATTAACATGGACGGCACCGCCATCTATCAGGGCGTTTGCACCGTGTTCATCGCCTGCTGCTACGGGGTGGATTTGACCCTGGGCCAAATGGCCACCATCGTCCTCACCGCCACCCTGGCCTCCATCGGCACCGCCGGTGTCCCCGGCGCGGGCATGGTGATGCTGGCCATGGTGCTGGAGAGCGTGGGCCTGCCCGTGGCCGGTATCGGCTTGGTGCTGGGCGTGGACCGTATCTTCGATATGGGCCGCACCACCGTCAATATCACCGGCGACGCCGCCTGCGCCATCGTGGTTTCCACCCTAGAAAACAAGAAGGAAGCCCGTCTCGCCGCCAAGGCAAAGCAATAACCGCGCGTTCCCAATCGGCAAATCCCCATAAAAAAGGCGCTCACCA
>JAVVPH010000068.1:0-8814 GCA_036655835.1 Oscillibacter sp. | reverse complement strand
CTGAACAAGTATCTTTGTTTATACTCCTTGCCAACTTGCTTCGAGATACGCGCTTTGCGGTGGTTGCGTACGTCCTCGGCGAAAAAATTGGAAATGGCCCGGGCGGCAAAAAGGGAAGAGGGACTGTAAATTTTTTTCGGTTTATGCTATACTGTTCCCAAGAAATACCCATCCGACCTGCGGGGAACCCAATGAACAATTTGTGGAGGCGGACTCTATGACAGAGGAAGAAAAAATTTTTGCCGGCCGGCTCTTTGACGGACGTTCCCAAGAGCTGCGGACACTGAAGCACAAGGCCCATCAGCTTTGCCAGACCTTCAACGCGCTGGACGAGTGGGAGGAAACCCGACTGCCTCTGGTGCAGGAATTTATCGGGGCCATCGGGGAAAAATATTATTTTCAAGGCCCCATCCAATTCAATTATGGCTGTCATACCTTCATCGGTGAAAATTTCTTCGCCAATTTCAACCTCACCGTCATGGATGATGGCCGCATTTTCATCGGGGACAACGTGATGTTCGGCCCCAATGTCTCCCTGATGGCCACCAATCACCCCCTGCTGGCCCCAGAGAGAACCGCCCTGCGCTACCCGGACGGCCACGTCTCCATGTCGGAGTACGCGGAGGATATTCATATCGGTAACAATGTCTGGATTGCCTGCAACGCCGTGGTTTTGGGCGGCGTCCACATTGGGGACGGCGCAGTCATCGGTGCGGGCAGCGTGGTCACAAAAGATATTCCCGCCCACTGTCTGGCGGTGGGGGTGCCCTGCAAGCCCCTGCGTCCCATCACCGCGGAGGACTCCAAGCTGGACCTGCTCTAAGAAACTTCTGCATCAATCCCGGTGGGCCGCCTGTTTTGAAAATGTATCGGCCCGCCCCGCCGGGGCCGCCTGGTGGTGGACCTGCACTCTTGTGCGGAGACGAAAAATATGCTATACTGCCAAGCTGTATGAATGCGCAAAAAGTAAGGAGAATCCCATGACAACCCGTGAATTTCAGGAAAAATCCGCTTTGCAGATTTTTTTATCCTATTTCAAGCCCCACCGCCGCTTGTTCCTTCTGGATATGAGCTGTGCGCTGGTGATTTCCCTGATTGACCTGCTCTTTCCCTACGTCTCCCGCCTGTGTATGAACGAGCTGCTGCCCCAAAGCGCCTACCGCAGTTTTTTTGCGGTGATGGCAGTGGTGTTGGTGGCCTTTGTTCTGCGGTCGCTGTTGCAATATGTGATTTGCTACTGGGGCCATACCTTTGGCATCCGGGTGGAGGCGGACATCCGCCGGGACCTGTTCCGCCATATGCAGGACCTGTCCTTCCACTATTTTGACCAAAACCGCACCGGCCAGCTCATGAGCCGCCTCACCGGCGATTTGTTTGACATCACGGAGCTGGCCCACCACGGCCCTGAGGATATTTTCATCTCCGCCGTCACCATTATAGGCTCGCTGGGCATCATGTTCACCATCCAGTGGCGCTTGGCGCTGGTCATCGCCCTGATTTTGCCGGTCTTTTTCCTGGTGATTTGGCGCAGCCGCCGGGATATGGGCCAGGCCTCCCTCCATGTGAAGCAGACCATGGCCCACATCAATTCCGATATTGAGTCCGGCCTCTCCGGCATCCGCACTGCTAAGGCCTTCGCCAATGAACAGGCCGAGCTGCGGAAATTCGATTCCTCCAACGATACCTTTAAAACCTCCAAGCGTCAGTTCCACAAGGCCATGGGCCGGTTTAACGCCACCATGGAATTTTTCCTCTGTATTCTCCCTGTGGCGGTCATTGCCGTGGGCGGCGCGCTGACCATGAAGGGCCGGATGAACACCGTGGATTTAATCACCTTCAGCCTCTATATCACCACCTTCGTCAACCCCGTCCGCAAGCTCTCCAACTTTGCCGAGCTGTTTGCCAACGGCGCGGCGGGACTGAGCCGCTTTGTGGACCTGATGCGCACCGAGTCCTCCTTGCAGGACGCGCCCGACGCCAAGGCGCTGGACCGGGTCCGGGGCCGCATTGACGTCAGCCACGTCCGCTTTTCCTATCAGGACGATTTGGCGGTGCTCCACGATATTTCCCTCCATGTGCTCCCCGGCGAAACCGTGGCCCTGGTGGGCCCCTCCGGCGGCGGGAAGTCTACGTTATGTCAACTCATTCCTCGATTTTACGACGTGACCGAGGGCAGCATTTCCATCGACGACCAAGACGTTCGCTCCGTCACCCAGGAATCCCTGCGGCAAAACGTGGGCGTGGTCCAGCAGGACGTGTTCCTCTTTGCCGACAGTATTTTGGAAAATATCCGCTATGGCCGCCCTGACGCCACAGAGGAAGAGGTGGCCCGGGCCGCCCAGCTGGCGGAGATTTATGACGACATCATCGCCCTGCCCGACGGGTTTAATACCTACGTGGGGGAGCGGGGGGCGCTGCTCTCCGGCGGACAAAAACAGCGGGTGTCCATCGCCCGGATTTTCCTCAAGGACCCCCCGGTGCTGATTTTGGACGAGGCCACCTCCGCGCTGGACAGTGTGACGGAGGCCAAAATCCAAGCCACCTTTGAAAAGCTGGCCCGGGGCCGCACCACATTGATTATCGCCCATCGCCTCTCCACCGTCCGCAGTGCCAACCGCATCGCCGTCATTGAGGATGGGCGCATTGCGGAGCTGGGGACCCATCAGGATTTGATGGACCAAAACGGCGCGTACGCCGAGTTGGTTCGCACCCAGGAGTTGCGCCATGGATAAAACGAAGCTGTTGGACCGGGCGGCAGTCACCGGAGACGACCGGCTGCTGTTGGCCCGGGTGCTGGATAAGCAGGAGCAGGCCCACAGCCGCAATGTCCCCGCCTATACGGATTTTCTCTCTCCCGCCCAGCAGGCCCAGGCGGAAACGCTGTTGCGGGTCGCCGGAGTGGGGGAGGAGACGTATCTGGTTTTGGGGGGCTACGGCGGCGCGGAGCGTGCCATTTTACTCTTTTTGCCGGACTGGCTGGACAAGGCCGATGCCCAGCCCCCTCTGCGCTGTCTGCGGGCCAGCTTCCGCCCGGAATTTGACCTGACCCACCGGGATTTACTGGGCAGTCTCATGGGCATGGGCATCGTCCGGGAAAAAATCGGAGACATTTTGGTGGCGCAAACCACCTGCGATTTGGTGGTCATTGACACCGTGGCGGAATTTTTACTGCAAAACTGGGACAGCGCGGGCCGGGCCAAGCTCACGGTCACAGCCCTTGCCCCGGAGGACCTGCAAGTCCCCCCGCAGCAATGCGAGGAGCTGCGGGACACCGTTTCCTCCCTGCGGCTGGACGCCATCGCCGCCACGGGCTTCAAGCTGGCCCGGGGCAAGGCCGCGTCGCTGGTGGAGGGGGGCAAGGTCCAGGTGAATTGGCGGGATTGCGCCAAGCCGGACAAGCTCCTGGCGGAGGGGGACGTGGTCACCGCCCGGGGCTATGGAAAATTTGAGGTAGCCGTGGTGGGCGGCGTCACCCGCAAGGGCCGCACGTCCATTGTGCTGAAACGATACGTATAATTTTAGGAGACGCAACATGGAACAAAAGAGAATTGACCGCATCAGCGAATTGTCCCGCAAGGCCCGCACGCCCGAGGGCTTGAGCCAGGAGGAAACCCAAGAGCGGGCCGCTCTGCGCCGGGAATACATCGATTCCGTGGTGGGAAATCTGCAAGGCCAATTGGACAACACCTATGTTCAGGACGAGCAGGGCAACCGGCACAAGCTGGAAAAAAAGGGGGATTGAACGGTGGCAACGCCGCAAAAAAAGGACGGAGACGCAGGCGCTTGGGTGCTGATTGTAATTTTATTTGCTGTAAATCTTTGGCCTGTGGCGCTGATTTTGCTGTTGGTCAAGCTCTTTAGCGGCGACAAAAAACAGCCTGCCCCCTCGCCGGAGCAGAGTGCCAAGCCAACCGCCGGGTCTGCCAAGGCAAAAAAAGCCGCCCAAAAGGTGGTGAAATCCCCGGTGATGAAGGCATCCACCGCCAAAAGACTCACGTTTTGGGGGGCAATTTTGGCATTTTGCGGGGTGTTTATGCTCACCGACCCCGTACAGGCACTGCTGTTTTCCGGCGGCGGCGGGCTTTATTGGGGGGACCTGATGCAGGCGGCGGCCTTTGCCGTGGGCGGCGGAGCCATGCTGTACAAGGGGCGGAGCATGGCCCAGGCCATCAGGCGTTACGGGAAATACCTCTCCGTTATGGGGGACCGGGAGTCCATCGAGGTGGGCCAACTGGCCCGCACCCTGGGCTATTCACCCCGCCGCGTGGAAAAGGACCTGCAAAAAATGATTGACCGCGGCTACTTCGGCGGTCAGGCCTATCTCAATGTGGAGCGGGGCTATCTCTTCCGCAGTGGCGCAGCAGAGGCTGCCTCCCAGGCAGAAGCCGCCTCCCAAGCGAAAGCTGCCGCCCAGACGGAGACTGCCGCAGGGACCTCCGGGCAAGCCGATTCCGCCGCCGGGGCGACGGACCAAACACCCCCGGGGGCAGAAAGTGAGTATGCCGCTATTCTGCGGGACATTCGCCGGGCCAACGACCGGATCGCCGACCCGATTCTCTCTGGAAAAATTGACCGCTTGGAGATGGTCACCGCCCGGATTTTCAAGGCGGTGGAGGAAAATCCCCAAAAGCGCAGCCGCATTCACACCCTCCTGGACTACTATCTGCCCACCACCCAAAAGCTGCTCAGCGCCTACGCGGAGTTTGAGAGCACCGGCGTGGAGGGGGAGAATCTGCGGCAGGCGAAAAGCCGCATCGAGTCCACCATGGACGCCATCGTGGCGGGCTTTGAACACCAGCTGGACGAGCTGTACCGCGCCGACGTACTGGACGTGGATCGCGACATCCGCGTCATGGAAACCATGCTCCACCGGGATTGCGCCAGCGCGGAAAAAGATTTCGGCCTGGGCCAAATGGCCTCCGGCGGCACCGCCGCCCAAACGGAGAAATAAAAAAA
Organism: Oscillibacter sp.; assembly: GCA_036655835.1. GTDB lineage: Bacteria > Bacillota > Clostridia > Oscillospirales > Oscillospiraceae > Oscillibacter. The sequence goes on along the minus strand of JAVVPH010000068.1, from coordinate 3,858 downwards.
GGACGGCTCAGCCGTCCTTTTTTTGATGGAATGGGAGAATTTTCCCGCCGGGGCCTTACTCCTGCTCCTCCAAATCCGCCAGTGCCGCCCGAACAGCCGCAATGACAAATGCGGAGAAGGTGCAGTCTTTCCCACAAATCGCTTTTTCGACAGAATCAATCACGTCGTTGGGGAACCGAATCCCCTTATTAGTGGAAGATGGCGTTTTGGGTATTTTAAAGTTTGACATTTTTCATCACCTGTTATATATTTGTTATACATAGTGTAAAACAAATAGCACAAATAGTATGCAGAACAGATGCTATGCAAAATGTAAAACAAAAGGGAGAAACAAAATTATGTCGGACTACAAAGAACCCTATCTCAAGCTGATGCGGGAGAGTGAAAAAGCCATCCGTATTCTGGTGCAGGCCCAGCAGGACTGCGAGGAATGGCTGCTGGCGCAACCGGAGGAGGAGTCGGTGGATGGAAAATAACGGCGCGGCAGGTTTCCCTGCCACGCCGTTTTGTATTCAAAAGCCTTTGGTAAAACCCGGGAGTTTTTGTAAAATCCCCGCATTTTTCGCCTTAAAAATGAAATTGATCGATGTGGACGGTTTCCACAAATTCGCTCTTTGCCGCCTGCAATTGGGCAAACAGGGCGGTTTGGCAGTGGGCCTCTTGCAGGGCCGGTTCCGTCCAGCTTTCCACCAACAGCACTTCGTCGGGGTCCTGGGCGGAAAAATAGTAGTCGTACTGCACATTCCCGGCTTCCTGTTTGGAATGGGCACGCATATCCAACCGGCTCACGGCTTCGTAAAACGCCTGGCGCTGGCCGGGCTTGCAGTGGTAGGTCACATTCCAGGTTAACATCATCATTTCCTCCGATTTTATTTTTAAGAAAGCGCCCCCAGGGGGATTGATTGCAGAGGTTCCCTACAAAAGCAACCGCCGCATATCCTCCGGAAGCGGCGCGGTGAACGATAATTTCTCCCCGGTTACGGGATGCAGAAAACGGAGGGCGTAGGAGTGGAGCGCCGGGCGGGGAATCAGGTCCAACGCCTCCGTGCCGTAAAGCCAATCGCCTGCCAGGGGGTGGCCGATGGCGGCCATGTGCAGCCGGAGCTGGTGGGTGCGGCCGGTTTCCGGGCAGAGCCGCAGCAGGGAAAATCCGCCGTGTTCCTCCAAAACCTCGTAATGGGTGACAGCCGCCGCGCCGTCGGGGGTGATTTTCCGCTTCACGGTGGACGTTTCGTCCCGGCCGATGGGCAGGTCGATGGTCCCGGCCCGGGGTGTGGGACAGCCGATACAAATTCCCCGGTATTCTCTGGTAAAACGGTCAGAATGCAGGGCTTTCCGAAATAATTCGTGGACGTATCCGCTTTTTGCCACCACCATCAGGCCCGTGGTGCCCTTGTCCAGCCGATTGACCGCGTGGAAGAGGAAATCCGTCCCCCGGGTCCAGGCCAAAGCCCCTGCCACCGTGGGGGTTTCCGGCAGGAAGTTGGAGAGGTGGGCGGTCATGCCGTCGGGCTTGTTAAGCACCAGGAGGTGGGGGTCCTCCCAGACCACCTCAATGGGCCAAGGCCCCGGCACCACCGGGGTTTTCGGCGTCCGCTGGTCCCCGGCCTCCACGGTCAGCGTCTCCCCGGGCTGCAAGAGATGGGTGGTGCGGGCGTGGACGCCGTCCACCAAAATTCCGGTGGGGGAGCGGGTGAGGCGGGAGATGGCCCGGGCGGAAAAATGCAGCTCCCCCCGGAGGATACTGCGGACGCTTCGACCGGCATTATCTTCCAATATATGGAAATTCAGAGTTTCCACAGGTCAAAACGCCCCCTTTTTTTCAAAGAATACCACAAAAAATCAAAATAAGATAGCAAAAATTCCAAAAACCTGTTAAAATCAGATAGCGTATTTTCGGAATACGCAGTTGAACAGGAGGCACCTATGCTTTTATCATTGGAACATGGTTCCATCAACTTCGGCAGTCGACAGCTGTTGGATGGGATTGATTTTTATTTAAACGACGGGGACAAAACCGGCGTCATCGGCATCAATGGCACCGGAAAATCCACGTTTTTGAAAATTCTGGCGGGGGTTTTGGAGCCGGACGGCGGCAGAGTGTCCCGGGACCCCAATGTGCAGGTGAGCTACCTGCCCCAAAACCCGGTGATGCAGGACGAGGCGACGGTACTGGAGCAGGTGTTTCTCCACTTTCCCGCCCAGTTTCGAGAGCTGAATGAATACGAGGCCAAATCCATGCTCAACCGCCTGGGCCTCAGTGATTTTGACCAAAAAATCGGCACCCTTTCCGGCGGACAGCGCAAGCGCGTGTCCCTGGCGGCGGCGCTGATTCATCCGGCGGACGTGCTGATTTTGGACGAGCCCACCAACCATCTGGACAGCGACATGGTGGCCTGGCTGGAAACCTGGCTCTGCGGCTTTCACGGCGCACTGGTGATGGTGACCCATGACCGCTATTTTTTGGAGCGGGTGGTGAACCACATTGTGGAGCTGAGCCGGGGCGCGCTCTACCAATACGAGGCGAATTACTCCCATTATCTGGAACTCAAGGAACAGCGGGAGGAGATGAGCGAGGCCAGCGAGCGCAAGCGGCAATCCATTTTGCGAATTGAGCGGGAGTGGATTCAACGGGGCTGTCAGGCCCGCACCACCAAGAGCAAGGACCGCATTGAGCGCTATGAAAATCTGGTGAATCAAGCGGGACCCGCCGGGGAGGAGCAGGTGGCCCTGGCGGCAGCCAGCAGCCGCTTGGGCCGCAAGACCATTGAACTGCGGGACGTGTGCAAGGCCTTCGACGGAAAACAGGTGGTGGACCATTTTTCCTACGGCGTGCTTCGCACGGACCGCATCGGCGTGGTGGGCCGCAACGGCGTGGGAAAATCCACGCTGCTGCACATCATGGCAGGGGAGCTGCAGCCGGACTCCGGCGAGGTGGAGATCGGCGTCACGGTAAAGGTGGGCCATTTTTCCCAAGAGGGCCGGGAGATGGATTTGAACCAGCGGGTCTACGATTTTATCCACAATGTGGCCGACGAGGTCTCCACCGACGAGGGCACCTTCACCGCCAACCAGATGATGGAGCGCTTTCTCTTTCCGGGGGATTTGCAATCTGTGCCCATCGGGCGGCTCTCCGGCGGAGAGCGGCGGCGGCTGTATCTTTTGAGCGTGCTGATGGAGGCACCCAACATTTTGCTGCTGGACGAGCCCACCAACGATTTGGATGTGACCACCCTGGCCATTTTGGAGGATTATTTGCAGAGCTTCCCCGGCCCCATTCTCGCCGTGTCCCATGACCGCTGGTTTTTGGATAAGCTGGCGGAGAGCATTTTCGAGGTCCGAGAGGGCGGAGAGGTGCGGCGCAGCACGGGCAACTGGTCCGATTGGAACAGAAAGCGCCGGGAGGAGGATGCCCCCCAACGCCAGGAAAAAGCCAAGACGGAGGCACCCCGTCAGCGGGAGCGGAAGCTGAAATTCACCTACAAGGAACAGGCGGAATTTGACCATATCGACGAGGCCCTAGCGGCGCTGGAGGCGGAGCAGGCGGCCTGCGACAAGGAGATGGGCGCTTGCGGCAGCGATTATGTGCGCTTGCAGGCGCTGACGGCGCGGCAGGAGGACTTGGCCCGCCAATTGGAGGAAAAAACCGAGCGTTGGGTCTATTTAAACGAGCTGAAAGAGCGGATTGACGCCCAGGAGAGCTGAGGCGGTTTGCTGACAAGAGCGAATCCTGTCCGCTGAACACATACACTTTGCAAAGCGCATTTGCCCCCAAAAGCTTGCGCCTGAACAGAGGAAAAATAGCTGAAAGTGATGGATACAACTGTGTTTTCGCTTGATTCAGCAGACATTCCATAA
>JAVVPH010000067.1:0-8838 GCA_036655835.1 Oscillibacter sp. | reverse complement strand
TGGATCGGCTGCTGATCAACGCCGCCAACGCGCTGACCCAAGACGAAGGAGGGCACCATGGCAAATGAAACCAGACTGGGGAAAATATCCTCCGTTGACTACGCCACCGGCATGGTGCGCGTGGTCTATCACGAAAAAGACGACGACGTGACCGCCCTGATCCCCCTACTGTCCAACGAATACCAAATGCCGCAGGTGGGGGATCAGGTTCTGGTCCTCCACCTGTCCAACGGTTCGGAGGCCGGCGTGGTCCTGGGACGCCCCTGGAGCGCCAAGAACAAGCCACCGGAGGGCGCGGCGGGTCTGTATCGCAAGGATCTGGCCCGCACACCTGGGGAGGCCATGATCCGCTACAAGGGCGGCACAATGACCATTCAGGCGGGCAGCGTGGTGGTGAATGGGGATTTTTCCGTCACCGGGGATCTGACCGTTACCGGCGCTATTACGGCGGCCAGCGTGGCCACCAGCGGCGACGTGGTGGCGGGCGGAAAATCCATGATCAACCACACCCACACCGACAGCCTGGGCGGCGGGACAACGCCGCCAAAGTAAGGAGGCCATAGCATGATTGGAACCCTGGGAAAAAAGATCGTTTTCGAGGTCAGCGACGACACCGTTATGACATTTCAAAATATGAGCCGGGAGGTGTCCGGGCGCTGGGCAAACCACGAGGCCCTGGGCGTGAAGCCAAAGCCGGAGTTTTTGGGGCCGGGCAATCAAACCATTTCCCTGCCCATTACCCTGTCTGCCGCCCTGGGAGTAAAGCCCAGAGCCGTGCTGGAGACGGTGGAGGCCATGGTGGAGAGCGGCGCGGCGGAATATCTGGTGATCGGCACCAAGCCCGTGGGCAAAAACCCGTTTCGCTTGACCGGATCCAGTGAGACATGGGACAAGGTTTACAGCCGCGGCGAACTGGCCAAGGCCACCGTGACCATCACCCTGGAGGAATACACATGAACGAAACCGCTTTATTTGACTTTCGGCTGGCCTATACCTTTTCAGGGGATTGGCTGGCGGAACTGGATCGGCAGCTGGCCCTCCTCCTGTCCACACGGGAGGGCACCATGCCGCTGGATCGGGAGTTTGGCCTGAACATGGATTTTGTGGACAGCCCGCCGGAGATCGCCAAAAGCCTTTACACGGCGGAGGTCACCAAAAAGGTGGCCCAGTTTATCCCCACCGTGCGCGTCCAGGAAATCACCTGGAGCCGTGCCGAGGGTGGGCAATTAAAACCAAAGGTGGTGATCACAAGTGCCTGATCTATCTGCAATTCAAAGCACCCCGGACATTTCTTTCATTGACAACGCCACCGTGGACGACGTGAAAAGTCAAATGGTGGCAGACTTCGAGGCGTACATGACCAGCGCCACCGGACAGGCCGTGAGCCTGGACCGCTCCAGCGTCCACCGGATGATCTTATATTCGGCGGCGGCACAGATTTACCAGGGGTTCCAATACATAGACCGAGCGGGCAAGCAAAGCCTTTTGAAATACAGCTATTCGGACTTTTTGGACAACCTGGCCCTGCTGAAAAGCGTTACCAGAAATCCGGCGGCAGCAGCTACCACCACCCTACGCTTTACCCTTTCGGCGGTCCGCACGGTGGCCACGGCTATTCCGCAGGGCACCAGGGTTTCCTCCAGTGGGTCCGTTTATTTCGCCACCAGCGTTTACGCAGAGATCCCGGCGGGGTCCACAACCGTGGACGTGGCGGCGGTCTGCACGGAAACCGGAACGGACGCCAACGACATGCCGGCGGGCGACCTGACCACCATGGTGGATCCTGTCCCCTATGTGGCCAGTGTCACCAACACAACGGCCACCGAGGGCGGCGCGGAGATCGAGAGTGACGACGACCTGGCGGAGCGGGTCTATTTGGCTCCTGGCGCCTATTCTACGGCAGGACCGGAGGACGGCTATCTGTACCAGGCAAAGAAATTCAACGCAGCCATTGGCGACGTGGTGGCCACCAGCAACCACGCGGCGGGCCAGGTGGATATTGTTTTCATTATGGAGGACGGCACCACACCAGGCGCGGAAATGATCACCGGGCTGAAAGCCTATCTTTCCGGCAAGACGATCCGCCCCATGACCGACCTGCTGACGGTGGCGGCACCCACGGAGGTTTCCTACACCATCAACCTGACCTATTACATCAACCGCAGCGACAGCGCCAGGGCCGTGTCCATCCAGGAGGCCGTCCATACAGCGGTGGCAGATTATGGCACCTGGCAGCGGACCATTGGCCGGGATATTAACCCCTCCAAGCTGGTGGCCATGGTCATGGCGGCGGGCGCCAAGCGCGTTACCATCACCGCCCCAAACTACACCACCGTGGACACTACCAAGGTTTCCGCCCTGACCGGCACCGCAACGGTCAGTTACGGAGGGCTGGAGGATGATTAACCTAAACGGCAGCCGGTTCACGTCGATTATGCCGGACAATCTGGCCGGACAGGTGGAGGTCCAGGCCATTGCCTACGCGGTGGGCCACCAAATGGAAAAACTTTGCGCCTACGCCGACAGCACCCGGACCTATGCGGCCATTGCGACCATGCCGGAGCGGGTGCTGGATCTGCTGGCGATGGAGCTGCGCACACCGGCCTATGATGAAAACTATTCTATTCGGGTCAAGCGGGCGCTGATCGAGGGCACCTTGGTTTTTTACACACAGATGGGCACCCCGGCGGCGGTCAACAAGATTATTGAAACGATTTTTGAAACCGGGTACATCCGGGAATGGTGGGAGTACGGCGGGAAACCATACCATTTCAAAGCCTACACCACCAACCCTGCGATCACCTCCGACGACGTGGAGGAGTTCAAGCGGGCACTGGGGTCCGTCAAGCGGCTTTCTGCCTGGCTGGATGAAATTATCCTGGATCTATCCACGCCGGCCACGGAAATCTATGTGGGCCACTGGATCCACACCGGCGACTTTATCACGCTGCAAAAAGCGACACTGTAAGGAGGGAAAACATGTTTCAGGCCCCAAAACTGACCAATGCCGGAAAGGCGCTGTACTACGACAACATAGCGGGCACCCAGCTGAAATTTACCACAATTAAGCTGGGGAGCGGAACCCTTTCCGGGTCCATTGCGAACCTGACCGACCTGGTCAACACGGCGGTGACCATTCCCGCGCTGGCAACTGTTACCGACAACTATGCCAACATTGAGGGCGCGTTCTCCAATGCCAAACTGGCAGCGGGATTTTACTGGCGTGAGATCGGCGTGTTTGCAGCAAACCCCAGCGCCCCAAACAACCGGGAGGCTGATATTTTATACTGCTACCAGAACGCCTATGATACCGCAGATTTTATTCCCGTGGCGTCGGTTGAGACTGTGGAAAAAAACATCACCGTGCCGGTGATTGTGGGTGATACCACCGCCGTTTCCTGCACACTTTCCACATCCCAGGTGTATGCCACCTTGAAAGGCTTGCAGGATCACAATGCGGACCCGGAGGCCCACGCGGCACTGATCAAGAAAATCAACACCGCCCTGACGGATAAACAGAATGTGATCACCGCGGCGGGGATGCTAAAAGGCGCCACCGACGCCAATGGAAAGCCCGTTGTCATTGCAGCCGTGCCTGGAACCGACTACCAGACGCCCACCCAGGAACTGGCCGGCGGCACGTCCATGACCCTGGAGGACACAGTGCCGTTTTTCTCCAATACGGCGGGCGTCAACAAAAAAGTAACCATTAAGAACCTAAAGGACGCCCTGGGCGTTCAAAGCGCCAGCATCAACGTGACCACCTGCGCCGGGGCCGTGGTGGTATGCACCAACGGGACCACCTCACTGAACGGCGTGGGATCCACCAAGTTCTCCCTGCCGGAGAATGTGGGAACCTGGACCGTGACCGCAACCATCGGCGGCGTGAGTGCGTCCCGTGAGGTGGAGGTGACCGGTGCCCTGCAATATAACGTGGACCTAATGATCACCAGCGGCGTGGCCATCACCCACGCACCCACAAAAACCGTGTATGACGTTGGCGAGGCATTCAACAGCGCCGGCCTGGCGGTCAATGCAACCTATGCCGACGGTACCACGGAAAACGTGACGGCGGATTGCACTTTTTCCCCCACAATCATGGCAGCGGGTACCGCGGCGGTGACAATCAGCTACGCGCGAGCGGGCATCACCAAGACGGCCAGCCAGGCCGTCACGGTCCGGGTGTTGTCCAGCGTTTCCGTCTCCAACGCACCGGTAAAAACCGCCTATTACATCGGGGAGACGTTCAACAGCGCGGGCATGACCATCACAGCTACCATGTCGGATCATTCCACCAAGGTGGTCACCGGATGGACGTACAGCCCCACCACGGCCCTGACGGGAAACAGCAACACGGTGACGGTCACCTACACGGAAAACGGCGTCACAAAGACCTGCACACAGGCCATCACGGTCCGCACTCTGTCCAGCATTTCGGTGCAGACGGCCCCCACCAAGACCGCATACAACTACGGGGAGACGTTCAACGCCGCCGGCATGGTGATCAAGGCCACCTATACTGACGGCGCCACCAGGACGGTGACCAGCTACACATACAGCCCAACCGCGGCCCTGACCATGAGCAGCACCACGGTGACGGTTTCGTACACAGAGGGCGGCGTGACCAAGGCGGCCACACAGGCCATCACCGTCAACAACACCCTGGTGAGCATTGCGGTGACCACGCCGCCCACCAAAACCAGCTATTTTTCCGGCAATGCGTTCAGCACCGCGGGCATGGTGGTGAAAGCCACCTATGGAGACGGCAGCACCGCGGCGGTGACCGGCTACACATACAGCCCCACCGGCGCCCTAACCTCTGCCACCGCCGCCATTACGATCAATTACACCTACAACGGCACCACCAAGACCACCACCCAGGCAATCACAGTAATAACGATCAGCACAACCCTGAACGCCAACAGCTGGGACACAATTAAGGCTGTTTCTGACGCAGGCGCGGGCGCCAACTACTGGAGTATGGGAGACACCAAAACCATCACCATCAACGGAGCTGTGGGAAACACCACGTTTTCCAACCTGTCCATTGACGCCTTTATTTTGGGGTTCAACCACAATTCGACCCGTGAGGGCAGCAACCGGATCCATTTCCAACTGGGAAAGATCAACGGCACCGCCGTGGCCCTGGTTGATAGCGATTACGGCAACAGCGGTTCCTCTGCGTCCTATTTCCAAATGAACGCAAGCAATACCAACAGCGGCGGGTGGAACGGATCCAGCATGAGAAAAACGCTGCTGGGCAACAGCGGCACCCCTGTCAGTCCTCCGTCCGGCAGTTTGCTGGCGGCCATGCCGCCCGATCTCCGCGCCGTGATGAAAGCGGTCACCAAGTACAGCGACAACACCGGCGGAGGATCCGACACAGCCGGCTATGTCACCAGCACCACGGACTACCTTTTCCTGTTGTCTGAATTTGAATACCACGGTACCCGCACCTACGCCAACAGCGCGGAGCAGAACTACCAGGCCCAGTATGACTATTACAGGGCGGGCAACAGCAAAATCAAGTACAAGCACAACGCCACCGGCACGGCGGCCCGTGTCTTTTGTCGGTCCGTCTATGCCGGCACCAGCGGCAGTTTCTGCCTTGTCAGTACCGACGGCAGCGCCATCAGCACCAACGCGTCCGGTTCCTACGGCGTGGCGCCCGGCTTTTGTGCCTAATCTGCCGCAGCACATCCGCCTATATCCCGCCCGCGCAAGCGGGTGGGATCCCTGGGCGGCAGCGGCCTAACTAAAGGAGGACCGGCCCGTGTCAGTTCTGAAAAATAAGCGCACCACCAGCAAGGCGGAGTTTGTGAACACCGCAAATCTGATTTATGTGGGTACGATCTCCATTTTGTCCCGGCTTTCCGCCAGGTATTCCCGCCTACTGGCAGGCGCTACGGCGGCCATGGCGGCGGAGGTCCTGAACCACGCGGAAAAGGGCAACAAGATTTTCCCCAGCGACCAACAGCGCAAGGATCTGCGCCGGGCGCATTTGCTGGAGGCCCTGGCCGCCCTTTCGGCACTGGACGTGCAGCTGACCCATTGCTATATGATCCTGATGCAGAACCCGCAGGGCGCATTTACAGACAGCAAAGGAAAAGCAGTCCCGGCGGCGGAGGCGGTCAGGCGCCTGGACGATATGGCCCAGGACCTGGGGGAACTAATTGACCGGGAGGAAACCATGCTGCGCAATACCATGGAGAGCGACAAAAAGAAGTAAGCAAATTATGGGTGTATTTCTGAAAATGTGCCGCGCGACAGGGCGGCAGGCTTGACGGCGGCCAATGTCTTTTGTCGGTCCGTCAATGCCGGCAACAGCAACAATTTCTGCCTTGTCAATACCGACGGCAGCGCCAACAACAACAACGCGTACAATTCCTACGGCGTGGCGCCCGGATTTTACAGGCCCGGAAACGGACTGGGTTACAAGCGGCGGCCAAGAGCGGCCCGAACCCATGTAAAAGGAGAAATACTTCCCTGGGGAAACCCTAAAACTGCCAAAACCTGCTTTAAGGTTCCAACTCTGACGGCCTTGCACGGACGCTTTTTGCATGGCGGGGGACCGCGCTTCACCCCGTTTCATGTGCCGAGTCAAAGTAGTTTAGACGCGCACCAATAAGACAACTATGCGGAGGGCGAATAATTTTATGAATAGTCAGGAGCGCCGAGAGGCGCGTTACCAACGCCGCCAGGAGCGGCGGAGAACAAACCGAAAGGCCCGCAGCGACAGCCTGGGAACACTGGCCGAGGTATTCAGCTACCACGCCATGTTTGCGTGTGGCCGGAAGTGCTGCAACGGTGTGAGGTGGAAACAGTCTACCCAAAACTTTGAATGGCACCTGTTTTCCGGCACGGCCAAGCGCCGCCGGCAGATCCTTAATGGAAAATGGAAACCGGGAAAGACCGCCCATTTCACGCTGCGGGAGCGCGGCAAGGTCCGGCCAATCGACGCGCCGCACATCAATGACCGCCAGGTGCATAAGACCCTGACCAAAAACGTCCTGGCGCCGCTGTACGGACCGGGCATGATCTACGACAACGGAGCCAGCCAGCGCGGCAAGGGCCTGCATTTCCATTACAAGCGCCTGGCGGAACAACTCCGCTGGCATTACCGACGGTATGGACGCACCGGCGCCGTGTTCCTGATGGATTTTCACCATTTCTTTCCGTCGGCACCCCACGCGGCAATCTATGAACGCCACCAGTGCCTGATCTTCGACCCGGAGATCCGGGCCATTGCGGACAAGGTGGTGGCCGCTGTTCCTGGCGGCGTCGGTATGCCCCTGGGAGTGGAACCAAGCCAGCAGGAAATGGTGGCCCTGCCCTCCGACGTGGACAATTATTTCAAATGCCAGCTGGCAATCCACGGCGGCGGACACTACATGGACGATTACAACATGGCGCTGGAGAGCCGGGAGCGGGCGGAGCAGGTGGCAGACCTGGTGATCCACCGGGCGGAGGCCATGGGCCTGACGGTGAACCGCTCCAAATGCCATGTAATTGACATGGGCAAGCCCCTCCGTTTCTGCAAGGTAAAATTTCAGTTGACCGAAACCGGGCGGGTGATTATGCACGGGTGCCGGGACGGCATGAAGCGGGCGCGGCGGAAATTAAAAGCGTTTAAGCCGAAAGTGGACGCCGGGGAAATGACGGTCCAGCAGGTGGCGGAATGGCTGAAAAGTCAGATCGCCTATTATGAATTTTTTGACGACCATGGCCGGGTGCTGCGGCTTCGTCGGTTATTTCATGCGATTTATGGAGGTGCGAACAATGTATAAGATCATCAAGGACGGGACCACCCTTGCCATGACAGAGGCCCCCAACTACATCAAACGGCAGGGAAACGGGTGCTTAGCACTCTGCGCGGCGGAGGAGGCGGCGGGGATTGCCCATGCCGGGACTGTTTATCACCTATTGGGCCACCCGACCCTGGAGGGCGTGGAAACCGTCGTACTGGAGGCCGCAGACACCGGCACCATGCTGGTAGAGACCAGACAGGCCACTGACGATGCGGACGCCTTGAACGTGGATCAGGAGTACCGCCTGACCATACTGGAATTGGGCATCACAAACCAGGCACCGACGCCGGAACCGGCGTTTGAAAATAAAGGGAGGTGAAACGAATGTTATACAGAACCTTAAAGCGCATGATTGAGCGAGGCCAGACCGCTGGCATGGAGACAAAACTGGATATTTTTTTTGCTGCCAACAAGCTGACCGAGGCCGAATACTCCGAACTTGTGGGACTGCTGCCCACTGGAAAGGTGTAAGCCATGGAATACGCAGAGTACATTACAAAAAAGCGCATGAGAACGGCAGCCATTTGCGGGACGGTCAATATTCCGTGGGGCACGGTGCTGCCCGTGGAGGGCGAATACATCACCTATAAGGGCCTGCCAATTTGCGCCGTACACAGCCAAAACAGCAAAGAATATTTCTGGGGCTATGACCGGGGCAACCCACAGGCGGAAATTGAGCGGCAGAAAGCCGCGGCGGATCTCCTGGCCTCCGCGCCGAAAGAGGACGGCGACAGTTTGGCCTCCCCGTTCAGCCCGTGGCGCAAATATGGGCATCTGGATCAGAACCCAGGCGCCTGGGCATGGGCGTGGGCTGACAGCGTGGCAGATCTACCAAAAAAGCAGCTGGACCACCTGTTGGCCTGCACCCGAACCGGGGCGGTGCCCAAGGAGGTGGCGGTGTGAGCACTGTAAAACTGATTGCGGACCTGTGCGGGATCATTGACCGCATGAATATAATTATTCAGGCACAGGCCGTGGAACTGGCCCAGCATGACGCCATCACCCACGCGGCGGAAATCAGGATCGTGCG
>JAVVPH010000066.1:0-8923 GCA_036655835.1 Oscillibacter sp. | reverse complement strand
CGGCGGCCAGACGGGCGATGGGTACCCGGAAGGGGGAGCAGGACACGTAGTCCAGGCCGATGCGGTGGCAGAACTCCACGGAGGAGGGGTCGCCGCCGTGCTCGCCGCAGATGCCCACGTGCAGGGCGGGATTGGCACCCCGGCCCAGGGTGGTGGCCATTTCCACCAGCTTGCCCACGCCGTTTTGGTCCAGACGGGCAAACGGGTCAGACTCGTAAATCTTGGCGTCGTAGTAGGCGTCCAGGAACTTGCCCGCATCGTCCCGGCTGAAGCCGAAGGTCATCTGGGTCAAGTCGTTGGTGCCGAAGGAGAAGAAATCGGCCTCCTTGGCAATCTCGTCGGCGGTGAGGGCCGCACGGGGAATTTCAATCATGGTGCCCACCAGATACTTCAGGTCGATTTCAGACGCGGCGATGAGCTCGTCGGCGGTTTTCACCACCACGGCCTTGACGAAGTTAAATTCCTTCACCTCGCCCACCAGCGGAATCATAATCTCGGGGACCATCTTCCAGTCGGGATGGCGCTTTTGCACGTTGAGGGCCGCGCGGATGATGGCCCGGGTCTGCATGGCGGCAATCTCGGGATAGGTCACCGCCAGACGGCAGCCGCGATGGCCCATCATGGGGTTGAACTCGTGAAGGCTGGCGATGACATTTTTCAGCTCGGAGATCTCCATGTGCATCTCCTTGGCCAAATCCGCAATGTCCTCCTCGTCGGTGGGAAGGAACTCGTGGAGGGGGGGATCCAGGAAACGGACGGTGACGGGCATTCCCGCCATGGCCTCGTAAATTCCCTCAAAGTCGCCCTGCTGCATGGGTTCCAGCTTGGCGAGGGCCTTTTCCCGCTGTTCCACCGTCTTGGAGACGATCATCTCCCGGATGGCGGCGATGCGGTCCGGCTCAAAGAACATATGCTCGGTGCGGCAGAGGCCGATGCCCTCGGCACCGAACTGGAAGGCGTTTTTCGCGTCGGCGGGGGTGTCGGCGTTGGTGCGGACCTTCATGGTGCGGATTTTGTCCGCCCAGCCCATCAGGCGGCTGAAATCGCCGGAGATGGCGGGCTCCACGGTGGTGATGGCCGCGCCGTAAATGTTGCCGGTGGAGCCGTCCAGAGAGAGCCAGTCGCCCTCGCTGTAGACCTTGCCGCCCAGCGTAAATTTCTTGTTTGCCTCATCCATCTCAATGTCGCCGCAGCCGGACACACAGCAGGTGCCCATGCCCCGGGCCACCACGGCGGCGTGGGAGGTCATGCCGCCACGGACCGTCAGGATGCCCTGGGAGTGGTGCATCCCCTCAATGTCCTCGGGAGACGTCTCCAAACGGACCAGAATCACGCTCTCGCCCCGCTTGCCCCACTCGGTGGCATCCTCGGCGTTGAACACGATGCGGCCGCAGGCGGCGCCGGGAGAGGCGGCCAGACCCATGCCGATGGGCTTCGCGGCCTTCAGCGCAGCCACGTCAAACTGGGGATGCAGCAGCGCGTCCAAGCTCCGCGCGTCAATCATGGAGACGGCCTGCTGCTCGGTGATTTGCTTTTCATCCACCAAATCGCAGGCAATTTTCAGCGCGGCGGCGGCGGTGCGCTTGCCGTTGCGGGTTTGCAGCATATAGAGCTTTTCTTCCTCGATGGTGAACTCCATGTCCTGCATATCGTGGTAATGGGCTTCCAGACGGTCGCAGATTTCCACAAATTCCTTGTAGGCGGCGGGCATCACCTGGGCCAGCTGGTCGATGGTCTGGGGGGTGCGCACACCGGCCACCACGTCCTCGCCCTGGGCGTTCATCAAAAATTCGCCGAAGAGCTTTTTCTCGCCGGTGGCGGGGTTGCGGGTGAAGGCCACGCCGGTGCCGGAGGTGTTGCCCATGTTGCCGAACACCATGGCCTGCACGTTGACGGCGGTGCCCCAGGAGGAGGGAATATCGTTCATGCGGCGATAGAAGTTGGCCCGGGGGTTATCCCAGCTGCGGAACACGGCCTTCACCGCGCCCATGAGCTGCTCAACCGGCTCCTGGGGGAACTCTGTGCCGATTTTTGCCTTGTACTCTGCTTTAAACTGGACCGCCAGCTCCTTGAGGTCCTCCGCCGTCAAATCGGTGTCCTGGGTGACGCCGCGCTTGGCCTTCATTTCGTCGATGAGCACTTCAAAATGCTTCTTGCCCACTTCCATCACCACGTCGGAGTACATCTGGATGAAGCGGCGATAGGAGTCGTAGGCAAAGCGGGGGTTGCCGGTCTTTTTGGCAAAGGCCTCCACCACGGTGTCGTTGAGACCCAGGTTCAAAATGGTGTCCATCATGCCGGGCATGGAGGCCCGGGCACCGGAGCGGACGGAAACCAGCAGGGGGTCCGACAGATTGCCGAACTGCTTCCCGGCGATTTTTTCCAGCTTGGAGATGTAGGACATGATCTCGGCCTGAATGTCGGCGTTGATTTGCTCGCCGTCCACGTAGTATTGGGTGCAGGCCTCGGTGGAAATGGTGAAGCCCTGGGGAACCGGCATGCCCAAATTGGTCATCTCGGCCAAGTTGGCGCCCTTGCCGCCCAGCAATTCCCGCATACTGCCGTTGCCCTCGCTGAATAAGTAGACAAACTTTTTGCTCATGGATTCATTCCTCCGTTTTTTCTCACTGCTCAAAGCAGATAATATAGATAAGACTGAACCTTTAAACGATTAGCTAATTGATTCTTTACCATTATAATGAAAACTGGGCAAGAAAACAATACATAAATACAATAAGAAACCGGGGGCAATACGCAAAATATTCACAAAGTTGTTGTGCAATCTGCACAAATAACTGTTACGTAACAAAAAAACATTTTACGTTCTTCCCTTTTATGCTGAACAATGGTATGATAAAATATCGAAAAATTTTTCAAGAAGGAAGGCGCAGCCGTGTCCTTGTTTATTTTACCGGAGGAACACCCCGCGGCCCTGCGCATCCGGGAGGCCGCCACCCGCCGCACCCTGTCCCACGCGCTGTTGGTCACCGGTGGAGAAAACCGGGAGGCCGTGGCCCGCTACGCCGCCGCCGCCATGGAGTGTACGGATCGGGACCTGCGGCCCTGCGGCCAGTGCGAAAATTGCCGCAAGGTGGCGGCGGACATCCATCCCGACGTGGTGACGGTGCGGGACGGGGAGCATAAAAATATCGCCGTGGAGCTGGTCCGGGCCATTCGCGGCGACGCCTACATCCGCCCCAACGAGGGGGAGCGAAAGGTCTACCTCTTTCCCGACTGCGCCCTTTTGACGGAGCAGGACCAAAACGTCCTGCTGAAAATTGTGGAGGAGGGACCGCCCTACGCGGCGTTTCTCTTCTGCGCGGAAAATTCCAACCAAATTCTGGCCACCCTGCGCTCCCGCTGTGTGGAGTTGAAGCTGCCCCCCGGCGAGGCGGCGGCGGAGGGGAACGGCGCCATGGCGGACGCCCTGTGCCGGGCGGTGGGCGAGGGCCGTCTGGGAACGGTGACGGAGCTGCTGGTGCGCTTGGAACGGAAAAAAATCAGCCGGGAGGAGCTTTCCGCCCTGCTGGAGGAGACACGGGACCGGTTCGCGGCGGCACTTTTGGGGCTGTATGGGCAGGAGAGCTCGGAAATTTTCGCGGATTCCGCCGGATTCCTTGGGAAAAACTTGACAAAAACGCAAATTATGCGCACAATAGAGCTGTTGCAAACGTATCAAGCGGAATGCGCGTACAACGTCGGCGTGGGCCACGTACTGGGCGCGCTGGCTGTAGAATTGGAGGGTATCCTTTGACCGAAGTTATCTCTGTCCGCTTTCGCGGCGGCTGTAAAAACTATTTTTTTGACCCCCGGGGCAATCAGATGAAAATGGGGGACAATGTGGTGGTGGAAACCGCCCAGGGCGCTGAATTCGCCACCTGCACCGAGGGCAATCACGAGGTGGAGGACTCCGCCATCGTCGCCCCCCTCAGCCCGGTGCTGCGCATGGCCACGGACAGTGACCGCCGCACCGTGGAATACAACAAGAAAAAAGAGAGCGAGGCCTTTGACGTCTGCGAGAAAAAAATCGCGGAGCACAGCCTTGAAATGAAGCTGGTCAACGTCTCCGCCAGCTTTGACGGCAGTAAAATCATCTTCTTTTTCACCGCTGACGGCCGGGTGGATTTCCGGGAGCTGGTCCGTGACCTGGCCTCCGTGTTCCGCGCCCGGATCGAACTGCGCCAAATCGGCGTGCGGGACGAGGCGAAGATGATTGGCGGCCTTGGCATCTGCGGACGGCCCTTTTGCTGTTCCCAGTTTTTAAACGGCTTTATGCCCGTGTCCATCAAAATGGCCAAAACCCAGAATTTGAGCCTGAATCCCACCAAAATTTCCGGCACCTGCGGGCGCTTAATGTGCTGTTTGAAATACGAGCAAAACGCCTATGAGGACGCCCTCAAGCGGATGCCCAAGCAGGACTCCTTTGTCCAAACGCCCGACGGTCCCGGCAACGTGAGAAGCGTGGACCTGCTGCGGGAGAAGGTCAAGGTCAGCTTGGATTCCGCGCCGGAGCCGGCAAAATGCTATCACAACTGCGAGATTTGCGTCCTGCGCAACGGCAAGGGCACCCGGGAGGGCGTGGACATTCCCGCCCAGCGGCCCGCCCGGTTTGTGGAGGAGGAGACTGGGGAGGAGAACGCCTTCCCCGTGATTACCACGCCCTTTTATATGGACCGTGAGGAAGCCCCTGTCCGGGAAAAAATCACCGTGCCGGACGGGGATGACCGCGCCCGCCGCCGTTCCCATCGGGGTGGCGGAGGCAGTCGCCGCCGGGGCGGCGGAGAGACGGCGGCCCGCCCTGCCGCCCCCCAGCAGGGGGGACAGGCCCGGCCTCCCCAGGAGAAAAAGCCCCGTCCGGCAACGGAGGGACCCCGTCCCCAAAATTCCCAAAATCCCCAGAATCCCCCCCGCCCCAAGGAGGGCGGCGAGAACAAGCCCCGCAGACAGCATCATCGCGGCGGTCGGCGGCGGGGTTCCGGCGGCGGCGGCGAGAGCGCCGCGCCCAAGAGCGAATAAAAATGCGAAGGGGCTGCTGCACAGCGGAGAAGTCTGGACCGTTTTCCGGCGGATGGCGGGGTGTTCCCTGCCTTTCCGGGGAAATGGCCCGGACCGCCGCTGTGGGGCAGCTCTTTTTGATGGCGGCGGAGGGCCTTTGCCCGGAAAAATTCCGGCCCCCCCGTCGCATTGAGAAAAAACCGAGGAGAAGCATATGGGAAAATTTACCGGCGTACTGCTGGCCAGCGATTTTGACAACACCCTGCTCAACACGGAGACAGCCCGCCGCAGCGGGTCCGAGGTGCCGGAGGTATCCCCCGAAAATCAGGCGGCGCTGCGCTATTTTATGGAGGCGGGCGGACGCTTTGCCATCGCCACCGGCCGGGCCTTGGCGGCCTTTGAAAAATTTGCGGACCAGGTGCCGATGAACAGCCCCGGCATCCTCTGCAACGGCGCGGCCCTGTATGATTTTCGCCAGCACGCCTATCTGGACGTGATTTTGCTGGACGAGGACATCCGCAGCCGGGGCAAGGCGGTGATGGACGCGTTTCCCTCCGTGGCGGTGGAGGCGTACCCGCTGGAAAACGTGATTCACGCGGTGCGGCCCAACCTCTATACCCGCCAGCACGAGCACGTCACCCACGTGGCCGTGCAGGAGGACCCCACCCTGCTGGAAACGCCCTATCCCCTGACCAAGCTGATGTTTGAGGATGACCATGACCGGCTTTTGGAAATCCAGGCCCATCTGGCCCGGCAGTCCTGGTGCCGGGACTATGAGATTTTCTTCTCCGACCGCACCCTGCTGGAAATGACCGCCCGGGGCGCCAGCAAGGGGGGCATGGTTTGCCGCCTGGCGGAGCGTCTGGGCATCGCCCGGGAGCAGGTCTACTGCGTGGGAGACGAGGCCAACGACCTCTCCATGCTGGCCTTCGCGGCGGAGGGCTTCGCCCCGGAAAACTGCGTCCCCGCCGTCCGCCATTGCGGGGCCACCCTCATGCCGGACTGCGAGCACCACACGCTGGCGGCGATTGTGGCGTATCTGGACAAAAAATATTGAGACGAAGCAATGCTTCAGTCTGTCGATAAACCCTGCAATCTCAGAAAACGGGAAGGAAGATAGCTACGAAAGGAACCCTTCCTGGGTTCCTTTCGTTTTTCAATCATCCGTTTTTGAAACTTTTCACGGGTTTCAAAAACTGGGCGCAGCGTGTCGAAAAGGCTTTTTCGACACGCTGCGCGCCGCAACGGAAATCCCCTGCGGCGCAATGCTTTTGTAAAAATCCCTCCCGACAACACACTCCCATTTTCCAAAAATTTTTGAAAAAATTAAAAAATCCTCTTGACAAACTGTATGATTGTGCTATTGTATTAACTATGTAATACAGCAAGGAAGTACAGGAGGTGTTCCCAATTTGAAATGGCAATTTTCCAATGATGCCCCCATCTATTCCCAGCTCATCGCGCAGATTACGGTGGGCATTGTCTCCGGGGCGTTTCCTCCGGGGGAGCGGCTGCCATCGGTGCGGGATTTGGCCACGGAGGCCGGTGTGAATCCCAACACCATGCAGCGGGCGCTGACGGAGCTGGAGCGGGACGGCCTGGTGTACAGCCAGCGGACCGCCGGCCGATTTGTAACGGAGGATGGCGGCATGATTGACAGGGCAAAGCAGGGCCTGGCCACGGCCCACATTCGCAATTTTTTGGCGGCGATGACCCGTTTGGGATACGGGCGAGAGGATATTTTGGCGCTGCTGCGCCAGGAAAGCGAGCAGGAGGGAGAAGCAAATGTCAGTATTGGAGTGTAAGGATTTAAGCAAGCACTATGGCAGCGCCCCGGCGCTGACCCACGTGACCTTTACCGTGGAGCCGGGGAGGATTGTGGGCCTTCTCGGCCCCAACGGCAGCGGAAAAACCACCTTGATTAAATTGGCCAACGGCCTCTTGACCCCCAACGAGGGGGAGCTGCTGGTCTGCAACACCGCGCCGGGCCGGGAAACCCGGGGGGTGGTGTCCTACCTGCCGGAGCGCACCTGCATCCCCACGTGGATGTCCGCCCGGCAATTGATGGATTTTTACGGCGATTTTTACGCGGATTTTCGCCGGGACGCGGCAGAGGAAATGTTGCAGCACCTGAATATCCGCCCCACCCAGCGCATCAAGCAGATGTCCAAGGGCACCCGGGAAAAGGTGCAGCTGATCATGGTCATGAGCCGGAAGGCCAGCTTGTATCTGCTGGATGAGCCCATCGGCGGCGTGGACCCCGCCACCCGGGATTACATTCTCAGCACCATCATCGGCAACTACAATCCCGAGGCCTCCGTGGTGATTTCCACCCACCTGATTGCCGACGTGGAGCAGGTGCTGGACGAGGTGATTTTCATCAACCAGGGCCAGGTGGTGCTGCAATCCACTGTGGACCAAATTCGCGAGGAAAAGGGCATGAGCGTGGACGCGCTGTTCCGGGAGGTATTCAAATGCTGAGAAAATTGATGAAGCACGAATTTCGTGCCACCGCCCGGATCATGGGGCCGCTGTATCTGGTGCTATTGCTCACCGCTGTGGGCGGAAATTTTGCCCTGCGGGTGATGGACCACTCCCAGAGCCAGGTGTTAAACGCCTTGGCGGCGCTGCTGATGTTTGCCTTCGTCTTTGCCATTATGGGCGTTTGCATCATGAGTCTGGTGCTGATGATTCAGCGCTTTTATAAAAACCTCATGGGGGACGAGGGCTATGTGATGTTCACCCTCCCCGTCTCCGTCCACCAGCAGGTCTGGTCCAAGCTGATTGTCTCCTCCGTGTGGTTCATCGCCACCGGCGCGGCGGTGATTTTGGCCGCCCTGATCATGAGCTTTGACGTGAGCTTGGTGGGATATACCTGGGATGTAATCCAAGAGATTCTCGGCCAGATTACCGCGTATTACGCCCTCAACGGCACCGCCATTTTCCTGGAGCTGCTGGTGCTGATTTTCGTGAGCTGCGCCGCCGCCTGCCTGCAATTTTACGCCGCCATGGCTGTGGGCCACAGCTTTGCCAACCACAAGGGCCTTTGGTCCGTGGGCGTGTTTTTCGTGTCCCAATTCGCCCTGCAATTCTTGGGCAGTATCCTGCTCATCGCCCTGAATTTTACCAATTTTTCCATTGACTGGATTACCAACGGAATGTTGGCGGTGCACGTGGTGATGATCGGCTCCAGCCTCTTTATGGCGCTTTACGGCGCACTGTTTTACGGAGTGACCACCTTTACCTTGAAACGGCACCTGAACTTGGAGTAATACTACTAAGAAATCCACGAAAAGAGCGAGACGGCTGTCCCGCTCTTTCCGTGTTGGGAGGGACCGATGGCTTTTTTGGAAACATTGCTGGGCAAAGTGCTCATGACCTTCGGCGTGGCTATGGTGCCGATTTTGGAGCTGCGGGGGGCAATTCCCCTGGGCGTGGCGGCGGGTCTGCCGCCGTGGGTTGCCTGCGCCGTGGCCATTTTGGGCAATTTACTGCCGGTGCCCATCATCATGCTGCTGGTTCGCCGGGTGTTTGATTGGCTGCGGGACGGAAAATTCTGGGGGCCGAAAATCCTCTGGCTGGAGCGCCGTGCCCATTTAAAGGGCCATTTGGTCCGCAAATACCGCCTGCCGGGCCTGATTATTCTGGTGGGTATTCCCCTCCCCGGCACCGGCGCGTGGACCGGCGCACTGGTGGCGGCCCTGCTGGATATGCGGATAAAAACCGCCATTCCCGCCATTTTGGCGGGCCTGTTCATCGCCGGGGCCATCACCACCGCCGTCACCTGCGGGCTATTTCAGCTGTTTTAAGGGCAGGGTCGCTGGCGATGATGGGGGCCGTTTTGCGCCCAAACCGCAAAATCTGCGATAAAAGGGCAATTTGCCCGGTCGGCAGAACCATCCACAGAGAAAAGGGCCTCATCGTCAAA
>JAVVPH010000065.1:2112-8949 GCA_036655835.1 Oscillibacter sp. | reverse complement strand
TAATCCAATATAAATCAAACATGAAAGACGAGGACAATACTATGAGCAAGCAAGTACGCATGACTGAAATGACTTGGATGGAATTTAAAAAGAACATTGACAGAGGCGCGGTCACCATTCTCCCCATCGGTGCCTGTGAGCAGCACGGTCCCCACCTGCCCTTGAGCGTGGACACCGTTCTGGCAAACGGCTTCTCTGAGGCGCTGGCCCAGCAGGTGGACGGCATGGTCGCTCCCGCCCTGGCCTACGGCTATAAATCCAAGCCCCTCTCCGGCGGCGGCCCCCTGTTCCCCGGTACCATCGATCTCAACGGCGAAACCCTGGTGAAGCTCACCTATGACATTTTGGAGGAATTGATTAAGGACGGCGTACGCAACATCATGGTTTTGAGCTGCCACTTTGAAAATGAGGCCTTTGTCTGCGAGGCCATCGACCTGGTTTCCGGCAAGTACGGCGACAAGGCCAAGATTCTGCTCACCAACTGGTGGGATCCCATGCCCCAGGACGTGATTGACCAGGTGTTCGACGAAGTGCCCTTCCCCGGCTGGGCCTTTGAGCACGCCGCCATCACCGAAACCTCCCTGATGATGGCCTTTGCTCCCGAGCTGGTCCACGAGGACCGCATGGTCAACGCCGAGGGCGCAACGCCCTGCTGCTACCACACCTATCCCGTGCCCAAGGATGCCGTTCCCGACACCGGCGTGCTGGCACCGGCCCGCACCTCCTCTGCCAAGAAGGGCCAGTACATGATCGACAGCATCATTCCTGAGCTGGTGAAAATCTGCAAGAAGGAATTCAACTGAGACTTCCATCCTAAATAAGGGAGAAATTTGCGGGCGGCGAAGCTGCGGTTCGCCCCTCTCCGCCGCCCCTTTGTTTGGAGAGTAGCATCATGAATAAAACCACAGGCACTCTGCTGACCATGCTGTCAGCCATGACCTTTGGGTTTGCGTTTACCCTGGGGCCCATGACCTACGCCATGGGCAGCAATCCCGTCACCTTGACCTTTCTGCGTAACGCACTGGCGCTGCCGGTGCTGGCAATTGTGTTGCTGATGCAGCACACCTCTTTAAAGGTATCCAAAAAACAATTGCTGAACCTTTTAATTCTCGGCGTTGTGGGCAACGCCATCACCACCCTGATGCTGAACATTGCCTTCTCGCTGATTGACGTGGGCATTGTCACCACCATTCACTTTGTATACCCCGTGTTTGTCACCCTGGCCTGTGTCCTGTTTTTCAAGGAAAAGCTGGGCGGGCGGAAAATCATTGCCCTGGGCATCGCTACCGCCGGTATCGCCACCTTCTTTTTTGGCACCGACACCTCCGGCGCAGACGGCAGCAAGGCGTTGGTGGGCCTGATTTTGGCGGTTTGCTCCGGCATAACCTATGCTTTTTACATCATTTTCATGGACAAGAGCGGCCTCAAGGGCGAGCCGACCTTTAAAATTACCTTTTATGTGGCCTTGATGTCCGCCGTCACCATGGGCGCTTTCGGCGGCCTCAGCGGTCAGCTCACCCTGACCACCATCACCTCCATGGGTTGGATTATTTCCATTGTGTTTGCCATCCTCTGCACGGTGGTTGCGCTGTCCTTGCTGCAAATCGGCATCAAGAGCGTGGGTGCTTCCACCGCCGCCATCCTCACCACCTTTGAGCCGATTACCAGCGTGGTATTTGGCGTGATTCTGCTGGGCGAGTCTGTCACCGTCATCAAAATTGTGGCTTGCTGCCTGATTTTGGTGGGTGTGGTCACATTGTCCCTGGCAAAGCAGCCGACAGCGGCTGCCCTTAAAGACGGCACAGCCGCCTAAGCGAGTGGGCGGGGTGGCAAGCCCCGCCCTTTTTGAAAAAATTTGCCCAAAGGAGAATGGCCCATGGAAGAGCGAAAACCCAATCTGTTTCAGCGCTATTGCAGTCGAAAGCTGCGCCGCATACAAGCGGAGGCGGGCGTCGCGCCGCCCTGCGCGTGGACGGACTTCAACTTTATGCTCAGCTTTGGCATCACCCTGGCCGTCATGCTCTTTTTAAGCGTCCGGGTGGGCGCTTGGCTGGGATGCGTGCTGGATTGCGGGTCTTGGGCAACCATCCTTTTGGGACTGCTCTCCATCGCGGGGACCATCCGTGTGATGGTGAAAGAGGTTTTAACCCGGGACAAGCCCCCTGCGGAGGATCTCACATGACCCATTTTTGTCTGGGCCTCGCGGGAGGCTTTGCGCTGTCGCTGCTTGTGGAGGCGGTCTCCCGCCGCCTCTCCCGTGGGGGATGCAGCAAGGCCCTGCTCTACGCAGGCCCCCTGCTCCACTTGTTGCTGGATACGATTTTACTGCTGCTGCTGTTCCGTACCCCCCTGGCCATGCTGGGGGCGGCCTCGGGATTGCTAGGGCATATTGCGGTGCGTATTGTTCGGGCGTTTCGTGCCCTGCGCACCATCGGAGGTGAACCTAAAAATGGCTGAACACGCCGCCGGTCCCCTGTTTTCCATTCTGGGACTGGAAATTAACAGCATTACCTTGACCACCTGGGGCATCATGCTGGTGCTCACCCTTGTCAGTGTGCGGCTCACCCGCAAGCTGTCCCTCGTGCCCACCACCCGCAGCCAAGCCGCGCTGGAGCTGGGGATTGGAAGTCTGGTGGGCTTTATGGGCACCATTATGGGGAGCGAGGAAAAGGCCCGAAAATACTTCCCCATTTTGGGCAGCTTTTTTATTGTGATTTTGGCGGGCAACTATGCCGGCCTGCTGCCCGGCGCAGGGCATCTGCCGGGCTTTCAGGCCCCCACCAGTGCCCTTTCCTATACCGCCGCCCTGGCCCTGACGGTGTTTTTCATCACCCATGCGGCCGGCTTTCGGGCAAAGGGCTTTCGCTATCTCAAGCATTTTATAGAGCCCTATCCCGCCATGCTGCCGCTGAACTTGATGGAGGAGCTGATTAAACCCCTGTCCCTATCCCTGCGGCTTTACGGCAATGTGTACGGCGAGGAAACGCTGGTTGCCAGCATCTTTGCCATTGTACCGCTGTTTTTGCCTCTGCCCTTTATGTTTTTGGGCGTTTTCTTCGGCTTTATTCAGGCACTGGTTTTCACCCTGCTCACTGCCACCTATCTTGCCACCGCCACGGCGGGACACGAATAAAAAGGAGTCTACCATTATGACAAACGAAGCAATTTTTGCCATTGCCGCAGCGCTGTCCATCGCCCTTGCCACCATCGGCCCCGCACTGGGACAGGGCATCGCGGCGGGAAAGGCGTTTGAGTCCATCGCGCGCCAGCCCCAAGCCACCGGCGACATCCGCACCCTGCTGATTCTGGCCCTTGCCTTTATGGAGGCCCTCTGCATTTTTGGTCTGCTCATCGCTTTTCTGCTGTTCGGCAAAATCGCATAATCTCTCCCAAGAAAGGAGCGTCCCCCATGGAATTTAATCTATCTGATATGATTTTTGCCGTCTTGAACTTTGCTGTGATGGCGGCAGTCCTTACAAAGCTGCTCTACAAGCCCGTTTTCCGTATTTTGGACCAGCGTAAGGCCCAGCTTGCCGATTTGCAGGCAGGTGCCCAGGCAGACCGTCTCGCGGCACAAGCGGAGCTGGAAACCGCCCACGCCGCTGTCCAGTCCGCCCGGCAGGAGGCCGTGTCCCTGTTGGAATCCGCGCAGCAGGAGGGCCTGGAAGAAAAAAACGCCCTGCTGGCGCAGGCCAAGCAGTCCGGCCGCGCACTCACCGAAGCGGCCCGGGCCGAGTTGGCGCGGGAACAGGCCAACGCCCGTCTCGCCCTGCGGGACGAGGTGGCTGTGCTCTCCATTGAAATGACACGCCATCTGGTGGAGCGGACCCTGGACGACACCGAGGATGCCCGCCTGATGGAAAGCTTTTTGGATGCGCTGGATGCGCCGGACAGCGTTGCCCTGCTCTCCCATCCCGCCGCCGCCCAAGAACAGCCCGTGGTCCGCACGGCCCGCCCCTTGTCCCCGGAGCAGCAGGCGGCGCTGACCCAAAAGCTCAGCGCTGTGCTGGAACGGCCTGTCACCACCGTTTTTCTCACGGATGTCTCCATTCTGGGGGGCCTCTCCCTTCAATTGGGCGACTACCTGATGGATGGCAGTCTCTCCGGCCAAATCACACGCCTCCAGCGGGAACTGGTGGGGTGAAAAACGCATGAATAAACTCAACGAGATTCGCCTGGAACTGTCCGCCGTTCTCGCCGCGGCCCAAACCGCCCCCATTCTCGCGGAGGTAGGCTCTGTGATGCAGGTGGCGGACGGCATTGCTCGGGTTTCCGGCATTTCGCAGGTCATGTCCGGCGAGCTGCTGGAATTTGAGGGCGGCAGCCGCGGCATGGCGCTGAATCTGGAGCACACCCAGGTGGGCTGCATTTTGCTGGATGCGAAATCCGCCGTCCGCGAGGGCGCGCAGGTCACCCGCACCGGACGCATTTTGGAGGTCCCCGTAGGCGATGCGTTTCTGGGCCGGGTGGTGGACGTGCTGGGCAAGCCGCTGGACGGAAAGGGCATCATTGCAAACGACGGCTTTCGCCCCGTGGAAAGTCCGGCCCCCGGCGTCATTGACCGCAAAGGCGTCACCCAGCCCATGCAAACCGGTATCAAGGCCGTGGATGCCATGGTTCCCATTGGCAAGGGCCAGCGGGAGCTGATTATCGGTGACCGCCAAACGGGAAAAACCGCTCTGGCACTGGACGCCATCCTAAACCAAAAGGGAAAAAACATGGTTTGCGTCTACGTTGCCATCGGGCAAAAGGAATCCACCGTGGCCTCTGTGGTCAGCCGTCTGGCGGCCCAAGGCGCGCTGGAATACACCATCGTCGTCTCCGCCCCCGCCAGTGACCCCGCCGCCATGCAGTATATCGCCCCCTATGCGGGTTGCGCCATGGGAGAATATTTCATGTACAAGGGCCGGGACGTGCTGATTGTTTACGATGACCTCACCAAACAGGCCGCTGCCTATCGGGAGGTTTCCCTCTTGCTCAAGCGCCCCCCCGGACGGGAGGCCTATCCCGGCGATGTGTTCTATCTCCACTCCCGCCTGCTGGAGCGCAGTGCCAAGCTGGACGACCGCCTGGGCGGCGGCTCCATGACGGCCCTGCCGATTATCGAAACCCAGGCGGGGGACGTATCCGCCGAGATTCCCACCAACGTCATCTCCATCACCGATGGGCAAATTTTTCTGGAGTCCGACTTGTTTCACGCCGGATTTATGCCGGCTGTCAACGTGGGCATTTCCGTGTCCCGGGTGGGGGGGAACGCCCAGCAAAAGGCCATGAAGCAGGTGGCGGGGCGGTTGCGCCTGGATTTGGCCCAATACCGGGAACTGCAAGTATTTGCCCAGTTTGGCTCCGATTTGGATGCCGCCACCAAGCAGCGCCTGGTTCGCGGCGAAAAGACCATGCAAATGCTCAAGCAAAACCAGTACAGTCCCCTGCCCATGGAGGAACAGGTTGTCTCGCTCTACTGCGCGGTAAACGGCTGGCTGGACCAAGTGGAAAACCAACTGCTCCCCGCCTTTGAACGGGAATTTCTCGCCTATTTGCGCAAGCGCCCCATTCTGGCTGCCCTGGGCCGTGAACAGAAGCTGACGGCAGAAACCGAAACCGCGCTGAAGGATGAAATCTCCGCGTTTACTCCCCGCTTTTTGGAGCTGCACGGAAAGGGCGTGTGACGCGGTGCAAAACGGCAAGGACATTCAGCGCCGCATCCAAAGCGTGCGCAGTACCCAACAGATTACCAAGGCCATGAAAATGGTTTCCGCCGCCAAGCTCACCCGCACCCAGCGCGCCGCCCTTGGCTTTCGTGCCTATGCCGCTCAGTTTGGGGCGGTGGTGGGCCGTCTGGCCGCCGCCGGAGAAATTACCGCGCCGCTGCTTGCCCGCAGAGAGGTGAAAAAGGTCGCCATTTTGGTGGTGACCGGCAAGCGCGGACTGGCAGGCGGGTTTCACCTGATGTTGGTGAAGCGGGCGCTGGAGGCGGCAGGGCAATTCCCCGGCTGTCAGGTCCACTTTCTCACGGTGGGTCAGCGGGGGACCATCCTGCTCCGTGCCCGGGGCAGCGAGGCGGCGGAGGAATTTCCCGCAGCAGGCGATGTGCCCGCTTATGCGGATGCACAGGCCATTGCAAACCGGCTTTCCACGCTCTTCGCCCAGGAGGAATACGACCGAATCGACGCGGTTTATCAGGCATTTCTCTCCCCCGGGCGGCAAGAACCCACCTGCCGCACACTGCTGCCCCTGCCGCTGCCGGAGGCCGCCTCCGGGGAATATCTCTGTGAGGAGGGGGCGGCGGCACTGCTTGCAAGCCTCCTGCCCGACTGCCTCACCCAGCAGGTATATCA
This sequence comes from Oscillibacter sp., assembly GCA_036655835.1. Classification (GTDB taxonomy): domain Bacteria; phylum Bacillota; class Clostridia; order Oscillospirales; family Oscillospiraceae; genus Oscillibacter. The sequence goes on along the minus strand of JAVVPH010000065.1, from coordinate 2,611 downwards.
GATTTTGCTGGAGAGCAAGGCGGGAGAACACGTGGCGCGGATGATGGCCATGAGCGCGGCGACAGACAACGCCGGAGATATGATTGCGGATTTGTCCCTCTCGTACAATCGCTTCCGTCAAGCGGCCATTACCCGGGAAATCTCGGAGATTGTGGGTGGCGCAGCGGCGCAGGACTGAGCGGTGCAGGGCGATACGCCGCACAAAGGAGGAAAAAACGTTGTTATCCCAAGGAACGATTACGCAGGTCATCGGCCCTGTGGTCGATGTGCAGTTCCCGGCAGGGGAGCTGCCCGCCATTCATAACGCCTTAACCATCCCCGCCGACGGGCACACCGTCACTGTGGAGGTGGCCCAGCACGCCGGCGGGCACACGGTCCGCTGTGTGGCCATGTCGTCCACCGACGGACTCTCCCGCCACATGACCGTTTACGATACCGGAAAACCCATCACTGTCCCGGTGGGCCGCGCCTGTCTGGGGCGGATGCTGAATGTGCTGGG
>JAVVPH010000065.1:0-2102 GCA_036655835.1 Oscillibacter sp. | reverse complement strand
CAAAAGGGTCCGGTGGAGGCGGAGGAGCGCTGGGCCATTCACCGCGACGCGCCGGAGTATGTGGAGCAAAACCCCACGGCGGAGGTGCTGGAAACCGGCATTAAAGTCATTGACCTGCTGGCCCCCTATGCCCGAGGCGGAAAAATCGGCCTGTTCGGCGGTGCCGGCGTGGGTAAAACGGTGCTCATTATGGAGCTGATTCGCAACATCGCCCACGAGCATGGCGGATATTCCGTGTTTGCCGGCGTGGGGGAGCGCACCCGAGAGGGCAACGATTTGATGCACGAAATGATTGATTCCGGCGTCATTGAGAAAACCGCCCTGGTATTCGGACAGATGAACGAGCCGCCTGGAGCGCGGCAGCGTGTGGCGCTCACCGGCCTCACCGTGGCAGAGCAATTCCGCGACGTAGGCGGGCAGGATGTGCTGTTGTTCATCGACAATATTTTCCGCTTCACCCAGGCGGGCAGCGAGGTTTCGGCCCTGCTGGGGCGGATGCCCTCCGCCGTGGGCTATCAGCCCACGCTGGCCTCTGAAATGGGCAATTTGCAAGAGCGCATTACCTCCACCAAGCGGGGCTCTATCACCTCCGTGCAGGCGGTTTACGTCCCGGCGGACGACCTCACAGACCCCGCCCCCGCCACCACCTTCACCCATCTGGACGCCACCACCGTACTCTCCCGCGCCATTGTGGAAATGGGCATTTATCCGGCGGTGGACCCTCTGGAATCCACCTCCCGGCTTTTGAATCCCGATGTGTTGGGCCAGGAGCATTACAACACCGCCCGGGGCGTGCAGCAGCTTTTGCAGCGCAATCGGGAGCTGCAGGACATCATCGCCATTCTGGGTATGGACGAGCTTTCCGAGGAGGATAAACTCACCGTCTCCCGGGCGCGAAAGGTGCAGCGCTTTCTCTCTCAGCCCTTTTTTGTGGCCGAACAGTTTACAGGCACCCCCGGTCAATTTGTGCCGGTGGCGGAGACTGTCCGCAGCTTCAAGGAGCTGTTGGAGGGCAAATACGACCACATTCCCGAGCAGGCGTTTTATATGCGCGGCGGCATGGCCGACGTGCTGGAGCACGCCAAGGCACTGGAGGGTTAAGGAATGGCACAGGAATTTCCCTTCCGGATAGTCACGCCCGCCGGCGTGGTTTTCACGGGTGCGGTATCCCGCGTCACCCTGTGCAACGCAGGCGGCAGCTTTTCCGTTTTGGCCAATCACGCACCGCTGATTGCAGGTCTTGCCGCCCAGACCGCCCAGTGGGAGGACGGGGGCGGCATCCACCGATTCACGCTCTCCGGCGGTGTGGCAGAGGTGTCCGGCCAGGGGCTGACCATCTTGGCCCCCGAGGCGGCAGTATGAGCAAAAAAAGGCACCGCGACGATCACTCGTTGCGGTGCCTTCCCCTATAAAAATCGGGCACAAAGCGGCCTGCCGCTTCATTCACCCAGAAAATTTTTCGCCAAAATACTGTTGTACAGCTCCAGTTTTTCCGTTGCGTCGTCCAGGGAGCGGCCGGTCAACTCCCGGATTTTGTTCATCCGATAAACCAGGGTATTGCGGTGAATAAACATCTCCTGGGAGGTGCGCACCAAATTTCCGTCGTTTTTCAGGTATTGATGCAGTGTCTCAATCAAGTCACCGCGATTTTCTCGGTCGTACCGCTGCAACGGCTCCAAATAATAGCGGTAGTATCGCCGCAGCTCCTCTGGATTGCTCACCTGTAAAAACAGCCGGTATACACCCAAATCATCGTAGGCGACAATGCGCTCCTTTCGAGGGGTGCATTTGCAAATTTCCAGCGCACGGAGGGATTGCTGGTAGCTGGTGATGACGGGCGTGTCCGCCGTGCAAATGCGCCCAAGGCTCAAGTAAATGTCCTCCTCGGCGTACAGATGGGTGAGCATTTGATGGACGGTGCGCAGATAATCCGCCTGCTTTTGCGCACGCTCCGGCGTGTTGCCGGAGAGCAGACAAATCAGGTTGCTGCCCGAGGCCAGGGATAAAATCGGCGTGCCGTTTTGTTTGCAAAGCCCGGTGATGGTGGTCTGGATGCTGTCCTTCAGCTTGTCCATCTGGGGGAAATCAAGGACGCTGCCCTC
>JAVVPH010000064.1:0-8956 GCA_036655835.1 Oscillibacter sp. | reverse complement strand
TGGTTACTGGCTTTATGAGCCATAAATCATTATTACCTTTTATTTTTGGTGGAGATGAGGGGAGTTGAACCCCTGTCCGAAAGCACTTGAACGGGACGTTCTCCGGGCGCAGACGATTATTTTGGGAGTCTTACTCTCCCCGTTCCCCTTCCAAGCGGCCAACCATCCAGCCGCAAGGTTAAGTGAGCTTCATCATTTATGGCACAGGCAAAGCTTACTGCACGCACATTTACCGCTCAACGACGCCCTTCCCAGCTCGCGGTCCTTCCGGGTCGAACGACTGCCTTAGTTAGGCAGCGACAGCAACAGTGTTGTTGTTTTTTAGTTTTTAAGTTGCCCGTTTTATGGCGGTCAGGCGCCGCCGCCCGCTGATCCCGCCTCCATACCCCCGTCGAAACCGGTACACCCCCAAATACAGGGGAGAGCCGTCAGGCAGTCTGGCTGCGGATTTTGCTATAGGAATCATAACACACTCCGCCTAGGGAGTGTGTTACGATTCTGTGACAGTTTTGGTGGTTTTTAGGTTTTTGTGAGCTTCACCAACAGCTTAGCCGGCGTGAGCTTGGCTATGAGCCGGTAGAATTTATAAAAGAGCCGGGGCGTATAGATGGTCCGCCCCGCCCGCGCCGCCCGCAACGCGCCGCCGGCCACCCGGACCTGGTCGCAATAGGGCAGCATGGCAAACATGGGGGAATTTCCGGTGATATTGCCCACTTCTAAAAACTCCGTTTTCATAGGGCCAGGGCAGACGGCTGTGGCCGTAATTCCATAGCGCTTCTGCTCCTCCGCGAGGCCCATGGTAAACGACGAGACATAGGCCTTGGAGGCGGAATACACCGTCATGCGGGGATTGGGGCAGAAGGACGCGATGGAGGACACATTTAACACGTGCCCGCCCCGGGGCATAAAGGGCAGCACCAAATTGGTCACCGCCGTCAGCGCCCGCAGGTTTAAATCCACCATCCGGGTTTGGGTGGCGGTTTCCATTTCGCCCAGACGGCCCAAGTAGCCGCAGCCGGCGTTATTCACCAGCAGCTCCACCTCCGGCCGGTCGGCGGACAAGCGCTCTTGCAGGGTGGTGAAGCTCATGGGGTCGCACAAATCCAGGCAGAGACAGACCACCTCTTTGTCCTCAAGAGACTGGGCCATTTCCTCCAGCCGGTCCCGGCGGCGGGCAATGAGCCAATAGCACTCAATTTCCGGGAATACGTCCGCAAGCTGCCGGACGAACTCGCGCCCTAAGCCGGAGGACGCGCCGGTGACGATGGCGGTTTTCATTGACTTAGCACTTCTGGGGTGCGGGATAGACTTCGCCTGCGGTATCCACCCGGATGGACTTGATGACCACGGGGGTTTTGGGCTTGTCGTTATGGTCTGTGGGAAGCTGGGAAATGCGGATGGCCTCATCCTCGCCGTCAAAAATCTGGCCGAAGGCGGCATATTGTTTATCCAAATGGGGGGCGTCGTCCACCATGAGGAAGAACTGGCTGCCGGCGGAGTTGGGGGACATAGCCCGGGCCATGGACAACACGCCGGTGGCGTGGTGCAAATCGTTCTGGGCAAAGCCGTTTCCGGCAAACTCGCCCTTGATTTGGTAGCCGGGGCCGCCCATGCCGGTGCCATCCGGGCAGCCGCCCTGAATCATAAAGCCGGGGATGCAGCGATGGAAAGTCAGGCCGTCGTAATAGCCGCTGTTGGCCAGGGCGATGAAGTTATTGACAGTGTTGGGGGCCTTTTCGGGGTACAGCTCCCCCTTCATCAGCTTGCCGTTTGCAAGTTCAATGGTCACCATAGGATTACTCATGATTATTTGTTCCTTTCATATGCAGCCCCGGAGGGCAAATTGAAATTTTAAAATCAGCGGTTGCGCTCCCGCAGGGTGCGGTCAATCTCCCGCTTGGCGTCCCGCTGAGCGGAGGCCGCCCGTTTGTCATAGTCCTTTTTTCCCTTGCACAGGCCGATTTCCAGCTTGACCCGGGCATCCTTAAAATAGACCGACAGGGGGACTAAGGTATAGCCGTCCTGCTTGACCAAGGCCCAGAGCTTACGGATTTCCGATTTGTGCATCAGCAGCCGCCGCACCCGGACGGGGTCGTGGTTGAAAATATTGCCCTTTTCGTAGGGGGAGATGTGCATTCCGTGGAGATACAGCTCCCCGTCCTTCACGCCGCAGTACGCGTCCTTCAAATTCAGCGTGCCGGCGCGGATGGACTTGACCTCGGTGCCGACCAGCTCGATACCAGCCTCGTAGCGGTCCTCCACGAAATAGTCGTGGTAGGCCTTGCGGTTTTGGGCCGCGATTTTAATGCCTTTTTTCTCCGTGGCGTCCGCCTCCTTTCGGGAACAATGGATGGGAATGGATTGACCCCTATACCGGCGCCGCCTGCGGCGTGATGGTATATTATTTGAATTGTGTATAATCGCCGCCTGCGGGTATTATGCCATAGCCGCTTGCGGCGTGATGGTATATCTTTATAAATCGCGTATAACAGCCGCCTGCGGGTATTGTACCATGTCTTTCCCCATTCTTCAAGTAAAACTACCATTGGCATTTTTCTGTTTTCATGCTATAATTAAAAATTACAGTGGTATGCCGATTGATTGCATCGGCAGATCAAATATAAATTAAACCGAGGTAGGTTATCATATGGAATTAACAGAAAAAGCCCTCTCCCGCAGGGACGTATACGCCGGAATTCTGGTGAACGTACACGTGGACGAGGTGCTGCTGCCCAACGGACACAGCGCACAGCGCGAGGTGGTGGAGCATGGGGACGGCGTGGGCATACTGGCCCTGGACGAGCGGAACAACGTGCTCACCGTGACCCAGTACCGCTACGTATTCGGCAAAACGCTGCTGGAAATTCCGGCAGGCAAGCTGGACCAGGGGGAAAATCCCGTCACCGGCGCTCTGCGGGAATTGCGGGAGGAGACCGGCGCGGTACCGGACAGTCTGCTGCCCCTGGGACCGATTATCCCCGCCTGCGGGTGCTACGGCGAGACGCTGTACCTGTTTTTGGCCCGGGGACTGCACTTTGAGGCACAGGACTTGGACGACGACGAATTTTTGACCATGGAGCGCATCCCCTTTGAGGAGATGGTCCACCGCTGTGTCAACGGCGAAATTGAGGACGCCAAAACCGTGGCCGCCGTGCTGAAGGCAAAGGTCCTGCTCAACCTATAACATCTGCGTCACGCGAATTGGAGGGTTTTATGGACAAAGGAAAAACAGTTTTGATTGTCGAGGATGAGAAAAACATCGTGGACATTTTGCGCTTTAATCTCCAGCGAGAGGGCTACAACACTCTGGAGGCCTACGACGGCGAGGAGGGGCTGGCCTTGGCCATCTCCAAAAATCCGGATTTGCTGCTGCTGGACGTGATGCTGCCGAAAATGATTGGCTTTGACGTGTGCAAAACCCTGCGCAGTCAGGGCAACCATGTGCCGGTGATCATCCTCACCGCCCGGGAGGAGGAGGCCGACAAGGTGCTGGGTCTGGACATCGGCGCGGACGACTACATCACCAAGCCCTTTTCCATGCGGGAGCTGATTGCCCGGGTGGGGGCCAACATCCGCCGCACCGCCATGGCGGCCCCTGCCGCCGCCTCCGCCGCCGCGTCGGCCATGCCGGTATCCGGGGAGCTGTCCATCAACATCGACAGCCACCAGGTATTCCGGGCAGGCAAGGCCGTGGACCTCACCCAGCGGGAATACGAGCTGCTGACCTTTTTGGCCAGTCATCCCAACAAGGTCTACTCCCGCATTGATTTGATGGAACAGGTTTGGAACTACGGCTACGTGGGCGACGACGCGCGGACCGTGGATGTGACCGTGCGCCGCCTGCGGGAAAAAATTGAAGCCGACCCCCCCAACCCGGTGTATATTTTGACGCGGCGAGGCGCGGGGTATTATTTTAGCGTATAACAGCCAAATTCTCATGGAACGGAGGTGACGCCGGTGTTTCGCAGCTTACATATGAAGCTGATGCTTATTTTACTGCTGCTGATTACGTCGCTGATGGCGGTGGTGGGCGCATTTTTGACCACCAGCGTTTCCAGCTTCTATATCGACTCCTTTTACGAGCAGATGAACGACGTATTCGGCGAAAATAACCGGGATTTTGTGTCCACCCTGCGGACCGCGGCCGGACAAACCGGCAGCAGTGCCAGTATTCAGGAAATGCTGGACGCGCGGGTTGGCTCGCTGGGCGTGGACTACCGCACCCGCAACTATTTTCTGCTGGACGGGGAGAGCGGGGCATACATCGCCGGCTCCGCCGAGAGCAGTGAGCTGCCCCGGGAAAAAACCGTGAATCTCCTCTCCGCCATGAACGGCGCCGTGGGCGACTCTAGCGACATCACCACCGACTACATGGACGCCGCCATCCCCATCGCCAGCGGGGCGGACCCCACAAATGTGGAATATATTGTCTACGTTTACGACAATAAGGACACCGTGGCGGACCTGAACGGCAAGCTGTTCATCATCATCATGCAGGCGCTGATCATCGGTCTGCTGATTTCCGTGCTGCTGTCCTTCCTCCTGTCCAAAACCATGGTGGGACCCATCGAAAAGCTGACAGCGGGGGCGGAAAAGGTGGCCGCCGGCGATTTTGACAGCGAACTGCCGGTGGAATCCACCGACGAGATCGGCATCCTCACCGGCACCTTTAACGAGATGGCCGGGGTACTGCAAGCCACCCTGGCAGCGGTGGAAAACGAGCGCAACAAGCTGGGCACCCTCTTTCTCCACATGACCGACGGCGTGGTGGCCTTTGACCACGACGGCACGTTGATTCACTGCAATCCCGCCGCCAACACCATGCTCCAGCGGAAGGTAGAGCCGAGCTGCACCTATGACGAGCTCTTCGGCTCCGTGTACAGCTTCGCCCAGATGCTGTCCCTCCAGCGGCCCAACTACGCCGAGGGGGAGATGGTGGTGGGAGAGCGGACGCTGGAGCTGTATCTGGCCCCCTTCTCCGACCAGGTCAGCGGCGGCGTGCTCATTGTCCTCCACGACGTGACGGAGCAGCACCGCAACGAGGAGCGCCGCCGGGAATTTGTGGCCAACGTGTCCCACGAGCTGCGAACCCCCCTGACCAACGTGCGCAGCTATGCCGAGACGATTAAGGACGCCGCCGGGGACTTGCCCCGGGAGATGGAGAACAATTTTTTGGATATCATTGTGGGAGAGACGGACCGCATGACCCATATTGTCCAGGATTTGCTGACGCTATCCCGGCTGGACTCCGGCAACGCGGAGTTGGTGCTGTCCCAATTTGATTTCAGGGCGTCCATTGAGGGCATCTGCCGGGCCACCGCTCTGGCGGCCAAGCAGCGCCACCACGAGTTGACCTACGACGTGCCGGAGAGCCTGCCCCCGATTGTGGGGGACCGCAACCGCCTGGAACAGGTGATGATGAATATTTTGGGCAACTCCATTAAATACACCCCCGACGGCGGGCACATCCACGTCACCGCCGGCACCGAGGGGTCCACCGTGTGGATGGCCGTCAGCGACGACGGTATCGGCATCCCAGAACAGGACCGGGACCGAATTTTCGACCGTTTTTATCGGGTGGACAAGGCCCGCTCCCGGGAATCCGGCGGCACGGGGCTGGGACTGTCCATCGCCAAGGAAATTGTTCTGCGCCACAACGGCCGCATCGCGCTGGCCCCCCACCAGGGGCAGGGCACTACCATCCGCCTGACGCTGCGCATCCAAGGGCCGACTTAAGCGGCGGGCGGCCCGGGCCGACGGAGAAAAGGAGGGCATATGGAGACGTCACACAAGCGCAAAAATATCGTGCAGAATATCGCCATTGCCCTGCTGTCCGTCTCGGCGGTTTTTCTGTTTGCCCAGACCCAGCTCTATAATTTGGGTGCCAACGCAGGCAGCAGTTATTTCAATCAGCTAACCGGCTCCGCCGCGTCGCCCCCTCCCTCTCAGGGAACCGGCGGACTTTCCGCGCCGGTGCGTCTGGCGGTCACCGGGGCGTTTGGACGCTACGGCAATCTGCAATTGACCACGGCGGCGGAGGACTTTGTACTCCCCGCCACATTGCTGAGCGAGGCTCTGGGCTCCGCCGGTGCCATGGCTCCCTGCCGGGAGGCGGAATTTACCAAGGCCCTGGCGGGAACCTCCGTGTATTACGATTTTTGTGAAGCCCTGCCCCTGTCCGTTCTGGCCGCGTCCATCGGCAGCCGGTACAGCGGCGGCGGCTCCGCCCGGCGGCTGTTGCTGGCGGAATCCGGCGACGGCGTGACACTGTACCTTTGGAGCGAGACGGGCAATTGGTCCCGCTGCACCACCGCCGTCACCCAAGAACAGCTCAACGATCTGGTGGCGCAATACGAGTTGGGCAACGCCAGCTTTGCCCTGGACAACGCGGACGTGGACAATTCCTTCGCGTTTTTGAACCCCTATTCCCTGTTTTTGGCGGATTCGCCGGAGCTGCCCACGCTCTTTGCCGCCAATCCCCTGACGGAAACTGACAGTCTGCTGTCCGCCTTGGGCTTCAACCCACACACCAACTCCCGCTACCCCGAAGCCGACGGCACCGAGGTGATTATGAACGGGGACAGCTCCCTGCACATTCAAACCGACGGCAGGGTGCTGTATGAAAGCGGCAGCAACTCCACCCTCAGCATCGCCGCCAGAGAGGACCTCCCCACCGCGATGGAGGCCGTCCCCGGCGCAGGCGCGCTGCTAAACGGGCTGTTGGGCAATTCCGCCGGCGAGGCCGCGCTGTATTTGCAAAGTCTCCGGCAAACCGGCGAGAGTACCGTGCTGCGCTTTGGCTACCATGTGGGTGGAATCCCCATCCGCTTGAGCGGCAACGAGGCGGCGGCGGAAATCACACTGAACGGCAACACCGTTGTCTCGTTTTCCCTGCGCTTCCGGCAATACACCGCAACGGAAAACCGGGGGCTGCTGCTCCCCCTGCCCCAGGCGGCCGCCATTGCCGCCACCCGCCACGGCGCGGAGCTGTCCATCGGTTATATGGACAGCGGCGAGGCGGCCGTCACGGCCACTTGGCTGGCAGACTAAAACAAAGAAAGGCAGGTGGCGTCCTTGGAGAGCTGGCGTTTGAAAAACATCATCATTCTGGTACTGGCTCTGGTGAACGTGTTTTTGCTCGGCTCCTTGGTCCTGCGAAAAACCGAGGATTCCGCCTCCCGCCGACAAGCCGCCGCCGAATTGACGGCGCTGTTTGCCTCCGACGGCATCACATTGGACCCCGCCGCGCTCTCGGGCCAATCCGCGCCGGAGGGCCGCACCCTCAATCGCAGTGTGGAGCTGGACCGGAAGCTGGCCGCCTTTTTGCTGGGCGACACGGCGACAGAGGCCGACAAGGGCGGCGGCATCTACGGCTACGAAAGTGACCGGGGCAGTGCCCAATTCCGTGCCAGCGGCGGCTTTGAGGCCAGCGGCACGCTGTCCGCGGACAACGACCCGGAGACATTTATCCGGCGGTTTTGCCGGAGCTTCGGCTATGAGTCCTTGGCCATGGAGCTTGAAAACGGCGCGGGGAGCGCCACGGCGGTGCAGTCCCACAACGGGTATCCTGTCTCAAACTGCACCGTCACCTTCACCGTCAGCGGCGGCAGCGTCAGCTCCCTGACCGGCACCCACATTCCGGACAGCTACACCGCCGTGGATGCCACTGTCCCTCTCAGCGTACGCACCGCGCTGACCACCTTTTTGGAATATCGGCGGGAATCCGGTGCGGTGGTGTCCGCTGTGACGGATGCCTTCCCCTGCTACGAACTGCAAAGCACCACCGCCGCCCCCATGACTCTGGTGCCCCAGTGGGGCATCGTCACCGGCACCGGAAATTATTATGTAAACTGTTTTACCGGCGCTGTCTCCCACGGTTAAATCCAAATTGTGGGCATTTCTCACTTTTTTATGGAAACAGGGCGACGATTTCGTTGCATTTGTGTCTCCGCTGTGTTATATTGGGAATGTGTGAGTTTTCCGGGCTTTTTTGCCCCGGTTCTGCGTTCTCCCCCACGGGTATGAAGCGCTGTCTCCACGGGCAAACTAGGGAGCAAACGGACCCCTTGCCCACCACAAATGAAGCACCTTTTGAGAGAGGGTAATGAACTTTGACGAAATATATTGTGCGGGGTGGAAAACCCCTGTTTGGTGAAGTAGAAATCAGCGGGGCAAAAAATGCCGCCGTGGCCATTATTCCCGCCGCCTTGATGGTGGACGGTGTCTGCCGGATTGAAAATATCCCCCAGATTTCCGACGTGACTCTTTGTTTGAAAATTTTGGAGCAGCTGGGCGCCAGCATCCGCACCATCAACCGCCACACCGTGGAGATTGATTCCAGCCATATCCATTCCACCCGGACCTCCTATGAGCTGGCCCGGAAGATCCGCGCGTCCTACTACCTCATCGGCGGTCTGTTGGGCCGCTTTGGGCAGGCGGACGTCGCCATGCCCGGCGGGTGCAATTTCGGCGTCCGTCCCATCGACCAGCACGTCAAGGGCTTCACCGCCATGGGCGCAAAGGTGGTGGTAGAGGGCGGCTTCATCAACGCCACCACCGAGAGTGGGCGATTGAAGGGCGCAAACATCTATTTGGATGTGGTGTCCGTGGGTGCCACCATGAATATCATGATGGCCGCCGCGTTGGCGGAGGGCAACACCGTCATCGAAAACGCCGCCAAGGAACCCCACATCGTGGATTTGGCCAACTTCCTCAACTCCATGGGGGCCAATGTCCGGGGCGCAGGCACCGACACGATTAAGGTCAGCGGCGTGGACCGCCTCTCCGGCGGTAGCTATGCCATTATTCCCGACCAGATTGAAGCGGGGACCTATATGGCCGTCGTGGCCGCCACCGGCGGGCAGATTCTGGTGAAGAATATTATTCCCAAGCACATGGATTGTATCACTGCCAAATTGGTGGAGATGGGCGTGGAGGTGGAGGAAAACGAGGACAC
>JAVVPH010000063.1:0-8966 GCA_036655835.1 Oscillibacter sp. | reverse complement strand
TGACCGTTTCGGTAGCAAGTGCTTCTACTTCGAGCTGTAGCGCGGGTTCCAGAACGTCGTCCTCCAAGGCCAGGGCGGCGGGAACCATAGTGACCATGAGCGCGGCGGCGGCCAGAAGGGACAATAGCTTGTTCCTGAAATTTTTCATATAGAACTTCCTTTCAATTTGCACATCTGTGCGGTGCTGCTTTGTACGATGGACACATCATACCCTACACCGGTTACATCTGGGTTACATTATGGAAAGAAATTGGAAATCGTTTCTAATTACAAAAATATCTGGAAATAACAGGGGAAAAATGTGGCAAGAAATCGCTCCAAAGCCCGCCGTGGCCTGAGGTACAGAGATATACCCACAAAAAAGCAGGCAACCGAAAGAATTCGGTCGCCTGCTTGCAAAAAGAGAGGTTTTTACAAAACCGTGATTTTTCCAGCCTTCACCAGCTCGATAAAGGTGCGTCCCAGCTGGGGGTCGAATTGGGTGCCCAGGTTTTTTTCCATCTCCTCCAGCGCGTGCTCCACAGGGAGCCGGTCACGGTAGGATCGGGCGGTGGTCATGGCGTCGAAGGCGTCCGCAAGACCCAGACAGCGGGCGCCGATGGGAATGTTTTCCCCGGCAATACCCCGGGGATAGCCCTTGCCGTCCCAACGCTCGTGGTGCCCGATGGCGGCGGGGATGACGTAGTCCAGAGAGGGCAGGTGCCGAATCATGGAGATGGAGCCCTCCACATGCTGCTTCATAATGGTGTACTCCTCGTCGGTGAGCTTGCTGGTTTTGCCCAAAATGGCCTCGGGGATGCCGATTTTGCCGATGTCGTGGAGGAGGCCCGCCTGACGGATAATTTCAACGTGCTCATTGTCCAGCCCGATGGCCTCCGCCAGAGTGGCGGCGTAGGAGGAGACGTTGTTGGAGTGCTTAAAGGTGTAGTGGTCCTTGGCGTCGATGGCGGCGGTGAGTGCAAAAATGGTGGAGGCGCAGTTTTCGCGGAGCTTGCGTTTGGCCTCTGCCGCCTCCTCAATATTCTCGCCCTGATTGCTGCGCTGTCCGGCGTAGACAAAGGTGGTGTTTTTGCCGTTTTTCTTGGCGCTGTATACCGCCATATTGGTGTAGGACACCACGTCATCCAAATTGGAGGCGGCGGCGGGGAAGGAGCAGATACCGGCACTGAAGGTGAGCATCCGGCGGGTCTTCTGTGTCTCGTTGGTCAGGTAGCTGTCCAGCAGCTTGCGGCTCTCCGCGGCGATACTCTCGGCGGTTTTAGAGTCGCAGTAGGGGAGGGAGACCATGAATTCCTTGCCGCCATACCGTGCCACAGTGCCGCGGGTATCGGTGATTTTGGTGAGAATATCCCCAATAGTCCGGAGCATTACGTCGCCCTCGCTGGTGCTGTAAAGCTCATTAAAGAGGCGGAAATCGTCCAAGCTGACCATGAGGAGGGTGAATTTGTCGTTTCGGGCAACTCGGAAATCCTCCTGCACCTGCCGGAGGAAATAGCTGCGGTTATAGAGGCCGGTGAGGGTGTCCCGTCGGGCCTCGTTTTGCATTTCGGCATAGAGGGAGGCGTTTTTGAAGGCGATGGCCACAATGGAGGCGGCGGATTCCAAGAAGCTGATTTCCCGGGAGGAATAGCCTGAATTGTGCACCTTTTTTGTCAGCAGCACCAGACCCGTCAGGGCGCCCTCGCCGGCCACGGGGATAATCAGCTCAATGCCCAGCGCGGTGATGTCGGTCTTTTCAGACTCCCACATGGAGCGGAAGTTGCGGGTGCGTGCAAAGTCGTGGTAGGTGATGCTCTGCCGGTGTTCCTCCAGCCATGCGACAAGGGGGCTGTCCACGGAGAGTGTAAAGGTTTTCTGCCTTACATCCTGAGAGCAGGCGGAAATTTTGAACTGCTTTTTGCTCTCGTCCAAAAGGAGTATGTAGGCCAGCTCCATGCCGGCGTTCTGCAGTAAAAAGTCCTTGAACATCTGGACGGTGGCGTCCAAATCCAGAGAGGAGGTCATTTCATTGGTCAGTCGGGCCAGCTCCTTTTCCCGGGTCTCCTGACCCTTGACAAAGAGCTTGCTGGTGAGCAGCTGCAGCACCGCAAAGGAGGCAATGGTGAGGACGGAGAACAGCAGCGCAAACAGCAGCACCCGATTTTCCCCAAATTGGGGGAACTGCAGGTCAAAAAATTCGCTGACCTGTCCATAGCTGAACACGCCAATCAGCGTGGTAAACACGATGGACATTAAATAGATAGGGTAGTTGGAGGCGATGGGCGTCAGGGTCAGGATGCGCTTTTTATAGAGCGCGTAGTAGAGGAAAATGGCGTTGACCCCGCAGAAAATAGTGTCTGAACTGAGCCAAGTTGTCTTGAAAAGCGCCATGCAAATCAGGCCCAAAAACATAATCAGCAGGCCAATCAGCACGGGGGTAAATACGCTGCGCGGGGTGCCGCTGTGGATACTGCGGTAAATCATCCCCGCCACACCGCAGAGGGTGAGGGCGGCCAAAAGAATGGGAACCAGAGCCAGCGGCGTAATGGTGTAATCAAAGATAAATACGCCGTTCACAACCTCAATGTCCTGATTGGCGATGAAGGTGTCGCGGAAGTTGAGGGCTACCACGATGAGCCAGGTAATCAGCCACAGAATACGGGAGAAGTTGGCCTTTTGGTTGGTGTAGAAATAGAAAAAGTTGTAGATGCAGAAGGGGGCGCAGAAAATGCCGGTGACGGAGACGTAGTACCAGAACAGCATGCCGGGGTAGAGGGACACGCGCATGAACAGGGAGCCTGCCGTCCAGAGGACAAAGCAGCCCAAAAGCAGCAGGAAGGAATTGATGAGCTTGGATTTTTTGGTGCTCAGCACGGCGAGAAAGAGGAAGATGTTACACAGTAGGCAGGCCAGAGGGACAGCCAAAAACAGAAAGTTGGTCATCGGGGGAGCACCTCCCGTCCGGTGCCCACACGGTGGTAGGCCAGCAGGTCCAAAATGTCCTGCTTGCGGGGACAGATGCGCTCTACGCACCGGTCGTTATCCCGCTCAAAGGCAGCAATGGTGCCGCTTTGGAGCATGGTAACCTCCAAGGGGTCTACGCCGATGAGCCGTTTCAAATCGCCGTAGTCGCTGTCCAGATAGCGGAAATAGATGCTCAGGTGGTTCTTGAAAATCTCCGCGTCCACCACGGCGGAGCGGGGCTGGGAGAGATCCATTTCAACGTACATATGGAGGAAGGAGTGGCTCCCCTCGTCATATTCCTTGGCGGCGATAAAGTCGTTCACAGCCAGACCGGACAGCTCAATCACCCGTTCAATCTCCCGTCTGGTGATACGGGTGAAGCCGTCAATATCAATGACGGTGGGGATTCTGTCAATGTATTCAAACTGGGGCAAATCCAGCCCGTCCTGTCTGTTGGAGGTGCGGATACAGCGGTAGACGTCACCCACGCGATATCGCATGAAGGCGCCGCCCTTTAAGACAGTGATGACCAGCTCGTATTTTTCGCCCGCCACCAGCTCGTTCATCAGGTAGGTGGGGGGAATAAAGGAGGGGTCTTTCAGATTTTTCAGCATATCCAGCTCGGTGATGAATTCGTAGAAGCAGTTATCAGGGAAGAACACCAGCCCGTTTTTCTGCCAAGTCTCGGTGCCCAAAAGGCAGGGCTCGGTGCCGCCGGCGACCTCTAAGGGGCGGCAGTTCCACATTTTTTCCAGCTCGTCCTTGTAGAGCGCCGTGTCGGTGCCCACGCAGACAAAGCCGTCCAGATGGAACAAATCGCCGGGGCAGATGGGGCGCTCGTCCCGCTTGCTCAGATATTTGGCCCGGAGCAGCCGCCAGAGCATATTGGGGTACATGCCCAGAAGGTCTTTCAGCCCGCCCTTGCCACCGGTGAGGCTGTCGTTAAAGCTTTTGCTCATGCTGTAGACGATGCTGGTCATGCCGTAGAACTGGTTCATGCCGCTCTTGAGGCTCATTTTGAAGCCCTTCTTACAGCGCTGGCTGAAGGAGAGCGTTTTAGAGTCCTTTAAGGGGGGCAAAAATTTGATTTTAATCTCCGGATCTACCAGCCCGGGGAACAGCCCCGTGGCGTAGGGGAGCGGGGCCAAGCTGTAAAGCACCTTGGCGTTGGGGCGCACCTTGAAGGTGCCCTTCGCTCTGGAGCAGGACATAATCATGGCGGAGAGGATATTGGTGCGGTAGGTGTCCAGCATCCCCTGTGTGTAGGGGGCGCACTTGAAGGGGTGGTCGCCGCCCTCCCAGGTGGTCTCCAGCCAAAGTACCGGCGGGACGGGGAGCATGTCCTCCCGTTTCCGCAGGAGAATGTCCGCATAGTCCTCATACTGGGTCAGGGGGACTGTCTTGCGGAATTCCTCCATATTAGTAGGGGGATTTTCACCGAAAAAGCGTTTACCCAAGGCGCAGCTGGACATAAGGTAGAGCTGTTCTTCCAAAAGTCGCTTCTGCACCGCCATGTATTCGTCGATGGACATATCCAAAAATCCGCAGTATTCTTCCCAAATTTCGCGCTGGGTCATGGATTTGAGCTTTTCTTCGAAGTGCATGGTGGGTTCCTCCTTTCCGGTGATTGAAGTGATTTGTGAGGTAAACGGTGTTAGTGCTGCTTGCGGAGCATGGCGCGGAGGGATGTGGGGGTCGGAATGAGAAAGGGCGTGGTTTTTTGATAGTCCTCATAGCCCGACAGGGTCTTTGGGAAAATATAGCGGTCCTGAAGGACCACATAGAGTACATCGGCGGCGGTAAAGAGGAGAAACGCCCAGAGCATCTGCGGGGTGCGCGTCAGGGCGAAAAGTGCCAGATAAAAGCCGGCGAACCACAGCACGCCCGGGTGGCGGCAGAGGGCATACTGTCCGGTGGTGACGGCGGGGGAAACGCCGCCGGCAAGATAGGCGTCCTCCGTTGGGAAGGAGAAAAAGAGCACCTTGACCAGCAGGGCCAAACAGAAAAGCGCCCCGGCGATTGAGAGGGCGGAGGCTAGGGGGTGAGCGGAAAAAATCCCGGGCCAAGGCGCACGGAGCAGCAAGCTGCCGGTGGCGGCTGCCAAGAGGAATCCCCCAAAGGCGAAAAAAAGAACAGCGTATTTTTTTCGACGCATAGAGAGTATATCATACATGAGACAGAAAAAAAACGCTAAAATGCCAATAAAGACCTCAATCATGCTAATTCTCCCAAAAGGCAAGCCCCACGGCACCCTCGCCGGTGTAGATGCCGATGGCGGAGCCCAGCCACGCGATTTCCACATTGGCGGCAGGGTCGGCCTTCTGCACCAAGGCTTGGAGCGTCTGGGCGCCCTCCAAGTTGTTGGCGTGGAACACAATCACCCGATGGCCGAATTCCGCCTGCTTTTCGTAGCAGGGGACGAGGGACACAAGCGCCTGCTCAAAGCTGCGGACGACAGCCACATCGCTGACGGTGCCGTCCCGAAAGACCAGCACGGGCTTCACGTTCAGCGCGTCTGCCAGCACGGTTTTGATGGCGCCGATTCTGCCGCCCTTCTTTGCGTTGGCCAGGGACTTCATGACGAAGTATACCCCCACCTTGCTCCGCAGTTCAGTGAGACGGGCCAAAATATGGTCTGCATCCTCGCCTGCCGCCGCCATTTTTGCGGCGGCGCGGACAAGAAGCCCCAGGCCGTGTGAGGCTTGGAGAGAGTCGAAAATATGAATACGAGCGGGAAACCCGTCCTCCATCAGCATGGAGGCGGCAATATTCGCGGTGCTGAAGGAGCCGGACATCTTGCTGGTGAGATTGAGGCAGATAATATCGTCGCAATTGTCCTGTTGCTGAAATGCGGTCATGTACATATTGATGTTGGGCTGTGAGCCGGTGGGGAGCTGGGTGCTGGCCCGCATTTTTTTATAAAACTCCTCCGCATCAAAATCGCGGTTACTGAGATAGGAGACATTATCGAAGATGACATACTCTGAAATCATTGTGACACCTAGCGCGGCGGCTTCTTCCAGCGTCAAATCACAGATTGCATTTGTTACAATTTTTACGGTGCCCAAGATGACAGCTCCTTTTTCTGGGGTTTTAATGTAACTATACAGGCAAGGCATACTACTTGTCAAGGCATGAATCTGCTGAATTCGTCAAGAATGTGTAGAATTATGTCTACCATTTGGGCGCAATCGTGGCAGGGGGACTATTTGGAGAATATTTACAGTTATTTGTCAAGAAGTGAAAAAGAAATGCAAAGAAAACGGCTCCGCCCCAAAGGCCAAAAAACCCGTAGTAACAGGAGAGGTCATCTCCTGTTACTACGGGTGATGGAATGGTATACGTGCGGCTACCGCCATGGGACAGGCTAGTCCTGCTTGGGCAGAGATTCCGGCGTGGGGAGCATGGGGTAGCAGTGGTGGAGCAGCAGGTGATGGGGGTTGCTGCTGGCGACCTTGAAAAACGAATCGTGGATACGGGTTGCAATCAGGTTGGCCTCCGCCTCGGCGGCGTCGGGCACCATGAGCAAAAACTGGCAGCTGCTGTACTGGGTGAATACGTCGCCCAGCCGCAGGGAGCTCTGGATGATTTGGCTCAGGGCTGACATCTGCGATTCCCGCTCCGCAAGGGAGGGAAAGTCGCCGTTCTGGTCGGTAAGGGTGAGGAGAATCAGATAGGAATTTCCCTTTGTGCGTTTCAGTCTGCGGGCCACAAAGCGGAAGATAACCTTAAACATGTCGTAATCTTGACAAAAAGCGCCCGGGATGAGCTGCTGCTCGGTGAGCTCATCACTGATAAGCGCCATGTCGATGGCAATTCCGCCTGCGGTGCTTTCCGAAAGTCCCGGGTGTTCCATGCCGTCCGCCCCCTCTTTGCGCTGCCGTTTTGCCGTAATGAGTCGCTGATCTGCCCGGTCAAAGAGCCGTTTATAATCGTCGCCTGCTTTGTAGAGACTGGTGCCGATGGTGATGGCGACTTTAAGCTTGCCTGCAGTTTCCAGACGAATTTGACCAATGCGGTCTACAAAACGGTGGCTCTGCTCCAGCGCCGCCTCCATGGTGGGCACATTGGGCAGATAGATGACAAATTCATCGCCGCCGATGCGGCCTAAAAGACCTTGGCTCGCCACCATAAAGCGCAGAACCTTTGCCATCTCCTGCAGCAGGCAGTCCCCTGCGGTGTGTCCGAACCGGTCGTTGATTTGCTTGAGATGGTCGCCGTCCAGAACAAAGAGTGCGCCGCCGGGCTGCTCTGCCAAGCACTGATTGATTTTCTCCTCCATGGTGCACCGGTTGTAAAGGCCCGTGAGCCAATCGGTCTGCGCCAACTCACTCAGCCGCGCGTTCTCCTGCTCTAAATCCGCTATTGCCTGATTCATCAGTTCACCCCATCTTTTCTCACTTTTGTGTCCGCCGCGTTCTCACAGCAGCTCAAACTGGTTTTTGCGAAAGCGAATCAGTCCGTCCCGCTGCATTTTAGAGAGCTCTGCCGACATGGCGCTACGCTCCACACACAGGAGCGCCGCCAGCTCCTCGCGGTTATAGGGAATGGAAAATTGACGGGCAGTTCCCCGCTGGGTATCAAAAAAGGTCAGCAGCCGTTCCCGGGTGGTGCGCTTGGATAAAATCTCGATTTTGCGGTTTAAGAGCAGGTTTTTCCGCGCCATCAGTTGGAGCATATTTGCAATGAGCCGTGCGTGAAAGCTGCAGGAGGAGCTGCAGGTGGTGATGATTTTGCGGTAGTTGAGGAGCAGAATTTCGCAGTCATCAGCGGCCACCACAGAGACGGGGGAGCTGGCAGTGCCGGCGCAGGCGAAGGTCTCGCCAAACAGCTCGGAGGCGGAGAGCTCCGCCATCATGGTGCAGTGTCCGTCTGCATTTTCCCACACAATTTGGACGCTGCCGGAGAGCACCAGCCCCACGGATTCCACCGCGTTGCCCATCAAAAAAATGACTTCACCCTTGCGGTAGGTTGCGGTTTGGGCCCCGATGCAGGAGAGCATCTGCTCAAATCCCTCCACGGGGATGCCGGCAAAAAGAGGATTGTCCTTGACACGGGCAAAAATATTTTTCATTATTTTCTCATTTCGTTGGTTTACCAACATACTTCTACTTCCGATTATAGTACAATGCGGACAAGAAAACAAGGAGGAATGTCAAATGTTACGAAAAATCATTACCATTGATGAAAAACGCTGCAACGGCTGCGGCCTGTGCGTGTCCGCCTGCCACGAGGGGGCCATCGGTCTGGTGAACGGCAAGGCCCAGCTCCTGCGGGACGACTACTGCGACGGGCTGGGCAACTGCCTGCCCGTGTGCCCCACCGGTGCCATCACCTTTGAGGAGCGGGAGGCGGCGGCCTTTGACGAGAGCGCCGTGAAAGCGGCGGAGCCGGCAGAGAAAGCCCCTGAAAAGCTCCCCTGCGGCTGTCCCGGCACCCAGTCTAAGACCATCCGCCGTGAACCCGTCTGCGTGACAGCACCGGCACAGGCTCCGGCAGATACAGAGTCCCAGCTCTCCCAGTGGCCGGTGCAGATTAAATTAGTGCCCCTCCGCGCCCCCTACTTTGAAAATGCCGACCTGCTCATCGCGGCGGACTGCACCGCCTACGCCTACGGAAATTTTCATCGTGACTTCATCAGAAACCGCATCACCCTAGTGGGCTGTCCCAAGCTGGACGAGGGGGACTACGCCGAAAAGCTGACGGCAATTCTCCGGCAGAACAGCATCAAATCCGTCACCGTGGTGCGGATGGAGGTGCCCTGTTGCGGCGGTCTGGAAACGGCGGTCAAAACCGCGCTGCAGAACTGCGGCAAAATGATTCCCTGGCAGGTCACCGTCATCTCCACCGACGGCAGAATTTTGGGGAGATAGGTTTCGTGACGATAAAAACACCGGCTCACCGACGATGAGGTATCGGTGAGCCGGTGTTTTTTGAATGGGTCTAATTGGCGTCTTGGAGCAGCTTGACTACTTGGTCTTTTTTCAGCACTCTGCCGCTGCACACCACCTTGCCGTCCACCA
>JAVVPH010000062.1:0-9019 GCA_036655835.1 Oscillibacter sp. | reverse complement strand
CAGCCTCGGTTTGACGCTTATGCGTAGCATTGCATATTGTATCAAATATTTTTACATTTGTACACTCTTTTTTTAGGATTTCACAAGAACTTTCAAAAAGCTCCCGAATGCACGTGGTCTGCGCCACCACGCTCAGCGGCATTTCCCGGTATCCCGGCTCCTGTGCCAACCATTGCGCCGCCTCCGCCGGTCCGCCAAAGACCACGGGGTGGCGGCACCAGCTTGCCACGCCCATCACCTCCGGGTGACGAGGCTCACCGATGATGATGACCTGCCGTCCCTCTTCCTCCGCTTGGGCTACCAGAGTTTGAATCCGTATCACGTTGGGACAGGTGGCGTTGACGCAGGTTACGCCCTTGTCTCTCAGCTCGTCCAGTACACTTTTTCTCTCCCCGTGGGAGCGAATGACCACGGTGTCATGCTTTGTCAGGGCGGAAGCATTCTCCGTTTTGCGGATGCCCCGACCGGCCAAATCCTCCACCACATGGGCGTTGTGAATCAAATCTCCCAGCATCCAGCATTCGCCCGCTTCCGCAGCGGTTTTTTGGGCCAAATCCACCGCCCGCTGCACGCCGTAGCAAAAACCGGCGCTCTCCGCCAGAAGTACCTTCATTCTCCGGTCCTCCCCAAGTCATAGGCCCGGCGCAGCACCTCGTCCGCAATCGCCTGGACCTCCTCCGCCGTCCCATGACGGCCGGTGTAGGTGGGGGTGTAGGGCTGGCCGATAATCAGCCGCGTGGGGCGAAACAGGTGTTTTTTTCCGTCCACAAAGACCGGGACAAAAATGGCTCCCGTGCGGATGCCGATGATGGCCGCGCCGCCCTTGGCGGGCATATCGCCCTCTCGTTCCACCCGGGTTCCCTCCGGGAAAATCAGCAGATTATCGCCGCTTTTAATGGATTGGATGGCCGTTTTCACCGACTGAATATCCGAGTTGCCCCGGGCCACCGGAAACGCGCCCAGCTTGCGCACCACCGGTCCCACCAGCGGAATGCGAAACAGGGAGTCCTTGGCCATAATGTGCAGCCGGTAGTCAACGGGCAGCGTCACCGCCAACAGCACCGGGTCCCAGTTGCTGGAGTGGTTGGGGCACAGCATGGCGCCGCCGGGCGGCAGGCGGTCCAGCCCCTCAATGTTCAGCGGGTGGAGAAAGCGGAAAATCGGCCCGAAAAACCGATGGACAAATACAAAAAATCCGTTAAATGGTTTCATATGCGCTCCCGGATAATCCGCAGAAGCGCTTCCTCACTCTGCGCAAAATTCAACTCCGTGGTGTCCACCAAAATTGCGTCCTCCGCCTGACACAGCGGCGCGGCGGTCCGATGGGAATCGTCGTAATCCCGCTGTTGAATCTCTGCCAAAATCCGCTCTAAGGGCTGGGGCGTCCCCCGCTGCTCCAATTCCAGGCAGCGGCGCTTGGCCCGGGCCTCGGCGGAGGCGGTGAGAAACAGCTTCACATCCGCAGAGGGCAGCACCACCGTGCCGATGTCCCGGCCGTCCATAATGACGCTGCTGTGGGCGGCAAAATCCCGCTGCATACTCAGCAAAAAAGCCCGCACCGCCGGATGGGCGGAGACAGCGGAGGCGTAGAGGGAGATTTCCGGCAGACGAATTTCCGCCGTCACATCCTCCCCATTTAGCAGCATATGCTGCAAGCCGTCCTCGCCATAGCGCAGCTCCACGGCAATGTCCGGCAGTGCCGCCGTCACGGCCCGCTCGTCCTTGGGGTCGATGCCGTGGCGCAGAGCGTAGCAGCCGATGGTTCGATAGAGCGCGCCGGTATCCACGTACAGCGCGTGCAATTTTTCCGCCAGGGCCTTGGCCAGGGTGCTCTTCCCTGCGCCGGACGGGCCGTCAATGGCGATGGAGTGATATGTTTCCGTCATTTTGCCGTCTCTCCCTCCTGCGCCGCCGCAAGACCGGCTGCCCGGCCTGTGGCCCACGCGATTTGCAGGTTAAATCCGCCGGTATAGGCGTCGGTATCAATGATTTCACCCGCAAAGTACATTCCCTTTACAAGCTTTGATGCCATGGTTTTTGGGTCGATTTGATTGACCTTCACGCCGCCGGAGGTGACGATGGCATCCTCCACCGGCCGCGGCCCCGCAATCTCCACCGGAAAATGCTTGAGCAGGTACAGCAATTCATGCCGCTGCTCCCGGGTGAGGTCGTGCACCTTCTGCCGCGCCGGAATTTTGGAGCGGACAATCACCACCGAAATCATCTTCTGGGGCAGTAAATCGCCTAGTGCGTTTCCGAAATCGCTGTTGGCGTATTTTTCAAAATCTGACAGCAAGCGCTTGTCCAGTGCCTGCTCGTCCAGCGCCGGCTTCAGGTCAATTTCCAGATGATAGTTTTTTGTTCCGAAGTGCCGCATATGGGCGGAAGCGGACAAAATCAGCGGTCCGCTGACCCCGAAATGGGTAAACAGCAGCTCTCCAAAGTCCGTATAAATCTTTTTCTTCTCCTCAAATACCGTCAGGCTCACATTTCTGAGACTCAAGCCCTGCAACGCTTGGCAGAGGGTTCCCACCCCCTCCAGCGGTACCAAAGACCCCTGCAAGGGCGTCACGTCGTGGCCCGTTTCGGCGGCGATGCGGTATCCGTCCCCGGTGGAGCCGGTGCTGGGATAGGACACGCCCCCGGTGGCGAGAATTACGGCCTGGGCCGGGTAATTCCCCCGCTCTCCCGCCACGCCGGAGACGGCCTCGTCCCCCAGCGTCACCGATACGGCGCGGTCCTGTACCAAGTCCACCCCCAGGGTGCGCAGGCGGCGTTCCAATGCGGAGCTGATGTCAAAGGAGCGG
The DNA here is from genome assembly GCA_036655835.1 of Oscillibacter sp. Taxonomy (GTDB): domain Bacteria; phylum Bacillota; class Clostridia; order Oscillospirales; family Oscillospiraceae; genus Oscillibacter. The sequence continues at coordinate 6,212 of JAVVPH010000062.1, read as the reverse complement.
TCGGACACCGGGAACACCCGCCGCCCGCGCTCCACCTTCACGGGCACGCCCAGGGCCTGAAAAAAGGCCATGGTATCCTTGCCATCGAAGTGAGAGAAAGCGCTGTAAAGGAATTTCCCATTCCGGGGCACATTGGCCAGCAGCTCCTCGCAATTGGAGTCGTTGGTCACATTGCAGCGGCCCTTGCCGGTGATATTCAATTTTTTACCCAAGCGCTCGTTGGGCTCCAGCAGGGTGACCTGCGCCCCCTGCTCCGCCGCGCAAATGGCGGCCATCATCCCGGCGGCGCCGCCGCCGATTACCACAATTTTTTTATTCATCGTCCATCTTTCCAAACACACCGTATTCATTCCAAATGTTTTCCAACTCCGCAAAGGTGCTGGAAACGTCTTTTCCCATGCGGTAGCCCACAGACACCAGCAGGGCGTTAATCAAGGACAGCGGGGCCACCATGGAATCCACGAAGGAAATCATCTGACTGGGGGCCAGCAGGGCCGTATCCGCCATTTGATACAGGGGCGAGAGCTTGTTGTCCGTGATGGCCACAATGGTCGCACCCCGGTCCTGGGCAAATTTCACCGTGTTCGCGGTGATTTGAGAATACCGGGGAAAGCTGATGGCAATCATCACATCCCCCTCCCCGATGCGGAACAGCTGCTCAAAAATCTCGCCTGCGGCGTTGGACTGCACCAGTGTCACGTTTTCGGACAGCAAATGCAGGTAAAAATTCAAATATCCCGCCACAAAGGAGGAGGACCGCACGCCTAAAATATAGATGTGCCGAGCCTTCATAATTTTGCTGACCACCTCGTCAAACTCCGCCCGGTCGGCTTCGTCCACCACCGTGCGCAGTGTCTCCATATCGGACTGCACCACAGCGGAGAGCACGTCCTGTCCGGAGAGCATATCCCCCGCCGCCTGAATGCGCTGGGTGGAGGTCAGGCGGCTGCGAATCATCTCCTGCAAGGCCCGCTGCATACTGGGATATCCGTCGTAGCCCAGCTCCGAGGCGAAGCGCACCACAGTGGATTCGCTGATGCCCACCAATTTTCCCAGCTTGCTGGCGGTCATAAACGCCGCCTTGTCGTAATTTTCCAGAATATACTGGGCAATGCGCTTTTGTCCCTTGGAAAAGCTGCTCAAGTTGCTCTCAATCGTATGTAAAATGCTCTTTGCCATGGGGGCCCTCCCTTTTTTGCTTGCCGAGATATTGTAGCACAAATCCATCCATTTTCAAACATTTTTGCAAGTCTTTTTTCAAAACTTGCAAAAAATCGCAGATGGTTTGGCGTGTTTGACCGGAAAAATAGCCGCTTTACGCGGCTATTTGAGAAATGCAAGCGTTTTATGCGTTTTTTAAGCTCTCCACTTCCGCCTCCGTCAGGTATCTCCACTTGCCGCTAGGCAGCTCCCCCAGCTCCAGGGTATGCTCCCGCACCCGGCACAGCCGCTTGACAATCAGGCCGCAAAGAACGCACATCCGCCGAATTTGGCGGTTTTTCCCCTCGTGGATGGTGACGGCAAATTCCGCCGTCTGGTTGGTGGTCCGCAGGGTTTCCACGGTGGCCGGGCGAATCGTCTCCCCCTCCAAATCGGTGAGAGAGGCCATGCGCTCCGCCGTGCCCTTCACGTCGCCATATACGGTGAGGTGATAGGTTTTGGAAATCTCGTGACTGGGGTGCAGCAGGTGCTGCATCAGCGCACCGTCGTTGGTCAAAATCAGCAGACCCTCGGAGTCCATATCCAGTCGCCCCACGGGATAAACCCGCATACCCACCTCGGTGAGCAAATCCACAATGGTGGGTCTGCCCTGTTCATCGGAGAGGGTGGTCACGTAGCCCCGGGGCTTGTTCAGCATCAGATACACCGGCGTCGCCGCCGAGGGCAGGGGCTGTCCGTCCACGCGGATGTCATCCCGGTCCGGGTCGGCCCGCTGGCCCAAGGTGGCGGGCACGCCGTTGACGCTGACGCGTCCGGCGGTGATGTATCCCTCCGCAGTCCGGCGGGAACACAGTCCGGCGGCGGAGAGTAGTTTTTGCAATCTTTCTTCCATAATTTTTCCTATTCAGCGTAAAGTTACGCATTTTTTCATGTCTACGCCCTTGCACGGGATAGATTCAGCCCGGTAAGCCCTGTTTTAAACGGCTCATGGCACTTGCAAGCTTGGGCAGGACCTCTTTTCCGCAGAGCAAATCAATGCGGCCCACCTCCGTGCCATTCACGGAAAACACTGCCTCCCCCACCCGGGTTCCGGCGGCAACCGGGGCAGTCAGCCCATCGGCTTCAATGGCAACGCCCAAAGCTTCCCCCACCCCCAAGGGCCAGGCAAAGCCCGCCGCCGCCACCAACGGAACCGTCGCCGACATCCCGCCGATGACGGAAACTGTTTCCACCGTCTGACCCAGCACCGCGCCGGTTTTGGCGGGGTATGCGGCAAAGCCGTACTCGTAGAGACTTTGATGGTCCGCCCAGTCATTTCCGTCTTGCAGCGTCACCGCCACCAAACGCTGTCCGCCCCGCTGGGCGCAGGATACCAGTGTCCGCCCGGCGGCCTTGGTATAGCCGGTTTTCAGGCCCAGGCAGCCCTCTGTCAGCGTAAGCAGCTTGTTGTGGTTGCACATGGTGCGCCCGCCGATGGAAATGCTTTTGGTGGAGGCAATGCGCATCAGCGTCTCGTTGTCCATGGCGGCGCAGGCCAAGCGCGCCATATCCCGGGCGGTGGAATAATGCTTTTCATCATCCAGTCCGTTGGGATTGGCAAAGGAGGAGGCCGTCATGCGAAGCGAGTTGGCCTTGGCATTCATCAGCGCCACAAAGCCCTTGCTATCTCCGCCCACATGGCTTGCGATGGCCACGGCGGCATCGTTGCCCGAGCAGAGCAGCAGCCCGTAGAGCAGCGTCTCCAGGGTCAGCGTCTCCCCCTCTGTCAAATACATGGCGGAGCCCTCGGTACACGCCGCCTCGCGGCTGACCGTCACTGTCTCGGAGAGACTGCATTTTTCAATGGCCACCAGGGCCGTCAAAATTTTTGTGGTGCTGGCGACGCCCATTTTCGCATCCGCGTTTTGGGCATAGAGCACCCGTCCGCTGTCCACGTCCATCAAAATGGCAGAAGACGCAGACGTGCTGACCGCCAGTGTCTGACAAGGGAAAATACTAAACAGCATAACCGCCCCAATAAGGCAGGCAAACAGCCGCTGAAATTCTTTGAACAACACCCATCACCTCATATGTTTGGTGCTGTTAGTATACCCCGGTCAGAACTCTTCTTTTTCCTGTTTCTTGTCGAAATATTTTTCCACTTTATCCATAATATCCGGCACCATCTCCACCACACGGTCCAGTGTGGACGCCGCCGGCACCGTCACCGGCAGCACGCGGGTGGTCCCGTCCTTAATCACCAGAAAGGCCACCGGGGCGATGTTTACGCCCGCGCCGCTGCCGCCGCCGAAGTTGTCCTTCCCCTGCACCTTGCCGTAATCCCCGCCGCCGCTGCCAAAGCCAAAGCTGACCTTGGAGATGGGAATGAGGGTCACGCCATCCGGTGTGTTGATGGGCTGGCCGACAATGGTATTGGTGTCCACCATTTCGCGAATTTTTTCCATGGTTGTGCGCATCATTTCATTGAGAGGCGTTTTCTTTTCTGCGTTTTCCATCAAATTTTTCCTTTCTTACGCCGCCGTGGTGTCCGTTGCTGTCGATACAGGCGGCTGTTCTTTCGATTGCTTGCGATAGCTGAGATACCACTTTAGGGCAGGAATGCCCAGGCAGAGTCCCAGTGAAATCAATGTGCCAATGCGGATCCTAGCACCCACCTCTCCCTCCGCCTGAATCGTGGCCGCGCCAAAATCCAGGCCGATGTGAATGCGGGGGTCCGGGATGACCAGCAGCTCCTCCAGCGGCGGCATCACCGTCCACACGGCGGCTTGGGCGTATCCGTAATGCTGGGCCGCCTCCGCCGCGTTCTCACTGCCGCCGATGATAACCGACAGGCGCAGCGGGTGGATTTTAATGCTTTTCCGGGTGCGGTGCAGGGCCTTTTTCCCGGCGGGTGCCAGTGCGGCAACTGCGGACCTGATGGTCGCAAACAGTGCTTTTGGCAGCTGCGTCCTGGTCTTTTCCGCCTGCTTCTCCGGTTCTTTTTCCGGCTTCTTTTCCGTTTTCTCCTCGCCCGTTTCCGTGGGAGAAAGCCGGATTTTGAAGGGGCCGATGGTCAGGTCCACCGTGGTCCGGTCCCCGCCAAAGGTGACATACACCCCCAAGCGCATCCACAAAACCAGGACAATCAGCACAACTATCCCGCCTAAAATCCACCAGAGCAAACCCGTCACCTCCCCCGCCGCCGTGAAACGGCTTTATTCCTCTGCCCCGTCCTGTTCCGGCGCGTCAGACTCCAAAATTTCCCGTGCCTCCTGCTCCGGGTCGATAATCTCCCCTGTCTCGCTCAGGCGCATCTGACCCTCGCCGCCCAAATCGGGCATCTCCGGCAATTCGTCCAAGCTTGTCAAATGGAAGGCCCGCAGAAATTGCTTAGTGGTGCGATACAGATGGGGTCGGCCCGGTACCTGCAAGCGGCCGCACTCCTCAATCAGCTTGCGCTCTTGCAGCAGGCCCATGGTGTATGAGCTGTCCACCCCTCGAATTTGGTCCACGTAGGCCCGGGTGGTGGGTTGATAATAGGCCACGATGGTCAGCACCTCCAGCGCGGGCTGACTGAGCTTGGCGGGCTTGCGAATTTCAAAGGCCTTGCGAATCACGTCGGCATAATCCGGCGCGGAGCAAAGCTGCCAGCTCTCTTCAATGCGCAGCAGGCGAATTCCCCGGCGCTCATAGGAATAATAGTCCATCAGCCGTTGCAGCACCTGTTCCACCGTGGTGCGGTCCATTTCCAGCGCCACGCAGATGCGGTCCACCTGCACCGGCTCGCCGGATGCAAACAGGATGCCCTCAATGGCGGATTCTATTTCCTTCATCTCCATGTTTTCCAACAGTGATTCTCCTTACAGCGTCAGATTGTCCGGCAGCTCCCGGTCCTGGCGGACGGTGCAGTCCGTCTCGGACCCGGCCAGATGAATGATGCGGGCGCGGCACAGCTCCAGCACCGCCAAAAAGGTGGCCACCACCTCCGTGCGGCTGCGATTTCCCCGAAACAGCAGTAAAAAACGGGTGATGCCGCCCTGCTTGAGTCGCTGGATAATCTCCCTGGCCTTGCTCTCCACCGGGTATGGCTCATGCTGTATCAGGTTTTCAAAGGCGGCTTGCGGCGGGGGCAGCGCACGCTCGGCCCGGCTGCAAATGTCCGCCATGGCCAGCACCAAATCGCTTTTTTCCTGGTCGTACTCGTAAATTTTCCCCCGCTCCCGCGGCTCGGCGTAGCGGGTGAGAATATTGCGTCCAAACTCCCCCGACGGCTCCAATTTTGCCGCGGCGGTTTTGACACGGAGATAGCTGTCGTTCCGGCGGCGCTCCTCCAGGGACTGAATCAGCGCGTCCATCTCGCTTTGGACCTCCTCGTCCTCCAGGGAGAGCAGCATCCGGGTTTTAATGTACATCAGGTGGGAGGCCATGGCGATGAACTCGCTGGCAACCTCTAAATCCAGTTTTTGATGGGTTTCCAGCCAAAAGAGGTACTGGTCCAAAATCAGAGAGATGGAGATATTTTGAATCTCCATTTTGTTCCGGCTCAAGAGAAACAAAATGAGGTCCAACGGCCCCTCAAAGTCCTGCATCTCCGTCTCAGCGCGGGAATGGACCACCTTTTGCAGTTTGAATACCGGATTTTCCAATGGGTTTCACCTCAATAAAACAAGTTAAACAGCCCGCCGTACACAGCGGAAATCGCCGTGCCGATGAAGCGGCTGCCCACGCCCACCACGGAGAGAATCAATAACAATACCATGCCGTAGCGCTCATAGCGCATGAGCTGATAGTAGCTTGCGTCCGGCAAAATCACCGCCAAAACCTTGGACCCATCCAGGGGCGGAATGGGAAGCAGATTGAACAGCCCCAGACCGATGGACAGCGGGGCCACGGTGTACAGGCAGAAATTGAAAACCGTCTCCCACATTGCGCTGTACGGAGCGTAAAGGTAAATTGCTTTACTGATTCCAATCATCAATATAGCCAGCAGCAGGTTGGATACCGGTCCCGCTAAGGCTGTGACAGCCATGCCCTGCTTGGGTTTTTTGAAATAGCGCAAATCCACCGGCACC
>JAVVPH010000061.1:0-9037 GCA_036655835.1 Oscillibacter sp. | reverse complement strand
GTAACTATCTTCCTTCCCGTTTTCTGAGATTGCAGGGTTTATTGACAGTCTAAGGTCCGCACCCATGGGTGCGGACCTTTTTTCGTTTTCTGATCTACTGAAAGCCAGGGTAATCCGATGATTCGATGAAAAAATTGCCTCCTCTTTTCATCTGAAAATCAGAGATTTCCACTGCGCTTTTCAGCGCAGAAATAGAGCGGTGACGACCTGTTTGCGGGCACGCCCGCTGCCATGCGTTGCATGGCAAATGAAAACCTTGCGGTTTTCATTGAATATTCGTATAAAGCAGGGGAATGGGGGGTTGACGCGTAGATTTTGCCGCATATACGCGGCCCTGCGGCCTGCATATGGGGGAAAAACCATGCACAGGGGGCGGGGAAAAGCTATGTGCAGGGTGTGGGGAAAGGATACGCACAGGGTGGCAGCTTCTCCCACAGGGTACGGAGGAAAAGCCACGCGCAGAATCGCTGTGGTGTGAGAGGGGGGAACGCCCCTTCACGGTTCCTCCCGCAATGCCGCATCACATCACCAGACAGAGAAAAATGGGCAGGAGGCAGGCGGGAACCAGATTCATCACCTTGATTTTGGTTACGCCCATCATGTTCAGCGCCAGCGCTACAATCAGCAGGGAGCCAACGCAGGTCATCTCGGCAATCACGGCCTCCCCCAAAAAAGGCGAGATGACAGAGGCCAGCACCGCGATGGAGCCTTGGTACACCAGCACCGCAAAGGCGGAAAAAACCACGCCCAGCCCCAGGGACGAGGCAAACACAACGGCGCTGATGCCGTCCAGCAGGGCTTTGGCAAACAGCGTGGTGTGGTCGCCGGTCAGCCCATCCTGCAATGCGCCGATAATGGCCATGGCCCCAACGCAAAACAGCAGACTGGTGGTCACAAAACCCTCGGATATGGAGGGGGTATCCTCGCCTTGGCTCAGGCGCGCGGTCTTTTTTTGCACCCAGTCCCCCAGGGTGTGCATCCGGCGGTCCAAATCCAGCAGCTCCCCTAAAATAGCTCCCAGGACCATGGAGAGAATGGCAATCAGGGTGTTTTTCCCCTGGAGACAGCCGCTGATGCCCAGGTAGAGCACGCACAGGGAAATGCCCTGCATAATCACGGTTTGCAGGCGCTGCCCCAGCGCGGCACTGCCTACGGGCAGGTGGGAGGAAAATTTGCCTGCCAGCCAATTTAGCAGCAGGCCCAGCCCGGAGCCGACTAAAATGGCCAGGGCGTTGACAAGTGAACCAGTTAACATACTGTTACTCCCTCTCTTTTTCCATGAGGGCTCGCACCACGGCGCTGCCCAACAGCAGACCGGCGGTGGCGGGGACCCAGGGATTACTGGCGGGGATACTGCGGCGGCCGGGAGGCGGGGCTTCCGACGATGAAATGGGGGAGGTCGTCGGCTCCTCGGGACTGAACACCACAGGAAGGTGGAGAATGCCGCGATTGCGCAATTCCTTGCGCATCACCCGGGCCAGGGGACAGCCGTAGGTTTCGCTGATATCTGCCAGACGCAAAGCGGTGGGGTCCAGCTTATTGCCGGTGCCCAGGGCGGCGATGAGGGGGATGTGGAGCCCCAGGGCCGTCTCCGCCAAATCCAGTTTGCAGGAAACCAGGTCAATGGCATCCACAATGTAGTCGTATCGGCAGCCGGTGGGGAAAAATATCTCCCGATGGGCCGCGTCGTAGGTGGCGCAGAGGGGATGAAGCTTGAGAGCGGGATTGATGTCTCGCAGGCGCGCCGCCACGGCCTCTGTTTTGGGCTGACCCAAGGTGGAGTGGAGGGCCTCCAGCTGGCGATTGAGATTGGTGAGGCCCACGGTGTCGTTGTCCACGATGGTCAGCTCTCCCACGCCGGAGCGGGCCAGACATTCCGCAGTGTAGCTGCCTACGCCGCCCAGACCGAACAGCAGGACATGGGATGCCGCCAAGCGGGCCTGGCCCTCCGGCCCCCAGAGCATTTCATTGCGCAAGAATGGGTGATCCATGGCAGTTTCCTCCGAAATTCCTTTGAAAAGGGCCGGCTTTGAATGGTTCAAAGCCGGCCCTTCTGTCGAAAAGTGGTTCCGTCAGATGGTGACGGCTCCGGGGCAACGCAGTTTAGCCAAGCTCCTGCATACCCTCGCTGGCTGTTGCGGTGTAATCTGCGGTTTTCGCGGCGTACCAGGTATCGAAATCCGCGGACTTGAGATTGGCGGTCACCTGTGTCTCCCAGAAGGGGAGGTCGGTGCCGGAGAAATACATGACGTGGAAGCCGTAATCCGTCTCCACAATGCCGGTGTCGCCGGTTTTGCGGGCGGCATCATAAATCCAGTCGTTGAAAGTGGGGACCATGGTGTCCTTGGCGACCTGGGTGTACAGACCGCCCTGGGCGGCGTTGCCGTCAGCGGAGTTCTCCATGGCCAGTTTGGCGAAGGAATCCTCGGTGGCGTCCCCGGCGGTCCATTTGGCCAAGATGTCCTCGGCCTTGGTTTTGGCGTCGGCTTTCAGGGTTTCCAACTCGGCCTCGTAGCCCTCGTCGCCCTCTTTCAGGGTGCCGGTGGCAGGGGCAATCAAAATATGGCGGACATTCACGGTGTTGTAGTCCTGGCGATAGCGGTCGTGGAAGGAGACGAGATAATAGTAGCCGCCCTCCTTATCCGCCAGCACGGCGGAATCGCCGGCGCTGCGGGCGTCGTCAAACACCCAGTTCACCAGCACGGTGTCGTAGTAACCGGCGGCCTCGCTGTTGGTGTACTGCAAATCGTCCTTGCCCTCGGCCAGAGCGGACAGGCTTGTGCCGCTCTTGAAGGAGGCGTACAGGCTGTCCGCCGTCTCCTGGGCGGTGCGCAGGGCGTCGGCCTTCATCTCGTCGGTGACCTCCACCTCTTTGCCGTCCGCGTCCGTGGTGGCGGCGGGAGTGGCGGAGATGCGGATGCTCTCATAATCCGCCACATCGTAGGCCTTGGGATCTGCTTTGTAGGTGGTGAGGAGCTGGTCGCCGGTGTAGGTCAGGCTGTCCTCATAGGACTTGGCGTAGGCCTGGGCCAGCATGGAGCGCTTGGTCTGCTCGTCATAAATTTTCTGGGACATGGTGGTGCCATAGATGGCGCGCAGATACTGCTCGCCGGTGTAGCCCACGGTGGAGGCGTAGGTATCCAAATCCTTGGTGTTGGCCTTCAACTGGGCGTCCAGTTCGTCGGTCCAGGTAAAGCCGTCCGCCGCAGCGGCGTCATTCAGGGCTTGGATGGTTTTCATCTGCTCCAGAGCCTGGTCGGAAAAATAGTCGAACCAGGTCTTGCCGTCAGCGCCGTAGGGCTGGTCCCGCAGAGGCTTCTGGGGGTCCAAGCCGAAGTAGCTGAGGTAGGCGGAGTTCTGGTTCACGAAGGTCTGGTAGGTGTTCTGGAAATAATAGCTTACCTCGGCGACGGTATAGGGCTGGTCATTGATGACGGCGGCCTCGGTTTGCTTCTGGAAAATGCCGGACCGCCAGATGATAGCGGTAATGGCTACGACGACAAAGGCAATACCAATTGTCGCGTACATGATGTTGCTGCGATGCGCTGCTTTGCGCTCCTTCGCCGCTTGGGCGGTTTTCGGATTGGACCAGTCGATGTCACTGGGGTCCTTACGGGTATTCTTTTCTCTCGATGCGCTCATTTGTTTCAGTCCTCTCAAGTTTTCAGGAATTGTGTATGGCCAAGTTTTCGCACAAAACCACAAAATACACCCGTTCATTATACTGGATGTGGCGGCTTTGTGCAAGGGGAAATTGCAAGGTCTATTAAATAGGTATCAAATCAGGACATTTGCGGGGAAAAATGGCCGGGGCGGGGAGGCGGAGATGGGCCCAGTATGGCAGGGATAGCTGAAAGCTTTCTGAAAAGGCCGGGAAATCCATAAAAAAACAGAGCAGACCAGGCTGCTCTGTTTTTTTACGTACCCCGCGATGGCCGTGCGAACCCCGTTATAACCTGCACCATCATGGCCAGGTGGGTTGCCTCCAGCGTGCTTTATCGCTTCCAACTTCCGACCGCAAACAGCAGTCGGGAGGCCTGCGAACCGCAAACTGATCCGGCGTCCCGTATAACGAAAATGTGGGTTAAAAAAGGTCCATCACGCACCCCGCAGGGTACAGCTATATCCTATCAGTTTCTTCCGCGAAATACAATCGAAACAATGTGATTTGCATGAGGAATTTTTTGGGAGGCCAGGAAATTACTCCTCGTCATCCTCGTCCTCGTCGAACAGCTCTTCCATGGCCAAGTCGTATACGGCGGACTCCTCGTCCTCGTCGTCGCAGGTGGAAAGCAGCTGCTCGCCGCCCTCCTCCACGATTTTTAGGATGATAAAGCCTTCGTCCTCTTCGCTGATTTCTTCGCCCTCCACCTCGGCAGGGAGGAACACGCGGTACTCGTGTCCGTTATACTCAATGGGGAACAGCAGTTCCAGTTCGATTTCCTTGCCGTCCTCGTCTGTGACGGTTACAAAAGTGGGGCCGAATTCTTCGCTCATGAGGATGCCCTCCTTATATTTTCTGAAAACAGTGTACCCGATTGCGAGAGGAATTGCAAGCGGGATTCCTGCCGAAAAAATCAAAATCAGAGACAAATTGATGGGATTTTACCCGGCAAAGCCTGGAAATCCACCGGAATTGTGGGATTTTATTCCCATAAAATATGACATTTTAACGGTTGACAGACAATGTTACAATGGTAAGTATTATGGCGTACTGTGAACCATTTCATCCGCCTTGATGCGGAGGAACAGAGCGTTTTACAGAATCTAAGAAAAGAAGGAGGTGCCTTGCATTGGAAAACGGAACACACAAGCCCAATCGGCAGCCTGTGCCCCACAAGCAGACACCCAAAAAGCGCCGGAGCAGGGGACATACCACCGGAAACATTGGATTTATTGTCGGCACGGTGGTGCTGATTGGCCTGGTAACCGCACTGATGCTGGGGGGCCTTTTCATGTTTTATGTGAAAAATACCCTGACACCCACTCTGAAGGTCAATGCGGACGATTACACCCTGAATCTCAGCTCCATGATTTATTATCAGGACAAAGAGACGGAGCAGTGGGAAAAAATGCAAATTCTGCGCAGCGCGGAAAATCGGATTCTGGTGGATTACGACCAGATGCCCGAGGCACTGTGGCAGGCGGCGGTGGCCATTGAGGACCAGCGCTTCTTCACCCACCACGGCGTGGACTGGAAGCGCACCATCGGCGCGACGCTGAAAATGTTTTCCAGCTCGAAGGATACCTACGGCGGGTCAACCCTCACGCAGCAGCTTTTGAAAAACATGACGGGGGACAATGCCGGCACGGTGAACCGCAAGGTGCGGGAGATTTTCCGGGCGTTGGAATTTGAGAAAAACTACGCCAAGCCGGAGATTTTGGAGCTGTATCTCAACACCATTTATTTGGGAGAGACCTGTTACGGTGTCCAGACGGCGGCCCAGTATTACTTCGGCAAAAACGTGGACCAGCTCTCCCTGGCGGAGTGCGCGTCCTTAATTGCCATCACCAACAACCCCTCGCTGTACGGCCCCTTCTCCGAGGTGACCATCACCCGGAAGGACGGAAGCAAGGTGACCGCCCGGGAGCTGAACAAGGAGCGCCAGGAGCTGATTTTGGACAAGATGGCGGACAAGAAAACGGGGCTTTCCTATATCACCGAGGAGGAGCGAGACGCCGCCAAGGCGGAGGTTTTGCAATTCACCGACGGCACTGCCGACGTGGCGGAGCTGGTGGCTGCCGCCAATGGGGCGGACACGGAGATCCAAAGCAGCATTAACTCCTACTTTGTGGACCAAGTGTTCCGCGAGGTGTCAACGGACATGGCGAAAACCTTGGGCATTACGGAAAAGGATGCCCAGATGAAGCTCTACAACGGCGGCTACAACATCTATACCACCATCGACCCCGACATTCAAAGCATCGCGGAGTCGGTGTACACGGACCGGAGCAACTTAAACGTGACCTCCCGCAAGGGACAAAACCTGCAATCCGGCATCACCATCATTGACCCCACCACCGGCAATGTGGTGGCCATGGTGGGCAAGGTGGGAGAGAAAAAGGAAAACCTGGGCTGGAACTATGCCGCCGGCCGGCGGCAGGTGGGTTCCTCCATCAAGCCGCTGACGGTGTACGCCCCCGCGCTGGACGCCGGGGTCATCACCATGGCATCCACCTTCGATAACTACCCGGTGCGCCTGCTCAACGACGTGCCTTGGCCCAAAAACTCCCCCCAGGGCTATACCGGTTGGACCACCTTGGCCAGAGGTGTGGCGGGCTCCATCAACACCGTGGCGGTGCAGGTGGTGGAAAAACTGGGAGTGAAAAATTCCTACGCCTTTGCCACCGAGCAGTTGAATCTGGGCCTGGTCAAGGCGGATATGGACGTGTCCCCCCTGGGTCTGGGCGGCTTGACCAACGGCCTGAGCACGTTGGAGATGGCGGCGGCCTACGCCTCCTTTGCCAGCGAGGGTGTGTATCATACCCCCCGGATGTACGTGAAGGTCACGGACGCCAACGGGGAACTGGTGCTGGACAAGCCTGAGGAGAGCCACGCCGCCATGAAGGCCACCACGGCCTATTTTATGAACACCCTGTTGCAGGGCGTTGTCTCCGGCGGCACGGGCAGCTCCGCCAACTTCGGCGGCATGACCATCGCCGGCAAAACCGGTACCACCAGCGACAACTATGACCGGTATTTCGTGGGCTACACCCCCTATTACTGCGCGGCGGTGTGGTGCGGCTACGACCAGCCTGAAAAAATCAGCTATTCCGGCAACCCCTCCATCACCATGTGGAAAAAAGTCATGAGCCAAATCCACAAGGACTTGCCCAACAAGTCCTTTGCAAAGCCCAGCGGCGGATTGGTGACGGTTAGCGTCTGCTCTGACAGCGGATTGCTGGCGACGGACGCCTGCCGGGCGGACCCCCGGGGCGACCGGACGCGGGATGTCTCCGTGGCGGCGGGAACCGCGCCGACGGAGAGCTGCGCCATGCACACCATGGTCAGCTGGTGCACCGAGGGCAAGTGCCTGGCAGGCCCGTCCTGCCCGGCGGAAAGCGTGGTGCAGAAAGCTCTGCTGGACTATGTCCGCACGGATTACGGCGAGAGCATCAAGGCGGATGACAATGCCTATTTACTGGGCAACGCCCAATTTGCCGCGGAAACGGTGGGCTGCCCCACCCATGCGGGCCTTCCCCCGGAGACGGTTCCTGAGGAACACCCCAACGGCGACCTGGGCGATGTTCCGCCCGGCGAGGAGGGGAGCGTGATGCCGCCCGCCGAGCCTGTGAAACCGACGGAGCCCACCAAGCCCGCCGAGCCGCCGGAGAATCCCGCCAGCCCTTCCGGCGACGCGGCGGCCAATGGCGAGTGGTGGAACACCCTGTGGAACAACGGCACACCGGCGGCCTAACCCCACTGCGAAAAGCACCTCGGCGTTTGCCGGGGTGTTTTTTTGGACCGTTGAGGAAAACGGGCGATTTGACCACGATTCCCTTGATAAAACAGGGGATATTCCCCGTTTTATCCAAAAAATTTTAAGGTCTTTCGGTTGCATCACAGGGGGAACTATGGTAGAATGAGCGATATGCAAAGACAAATGACCGTAGGAGGCGGACGATATGGCGAGAGAAGTAAAATATTACATCGTGGCAGCCAGTGCGCTGCCGGAAATTTTCGTCAAGGTGGCGGAGGCCAAACGGATGATGCAGACCGGCGAGGTGGGCACCGTGGGTGCGGCCACCCGGCTGGCGGGCATCAGCCGCAGCGCGTTTTACAAGTACAAGGATTCCGTGCAGCCCTTCAACGACATGAAGGCGGAACACATCATCACGTTTTACGGAATGCTGAAGGATAACACCGGCGTGCTGTCCCGGGTGCTGTCGGTGTTCGCCAATTCCGGCGCGAATATTCTGACCATCAACCAGAGCATCCCCACCAACGGCTGCGCGGCAGTGACCATCTCGGCGGAGACCTCCGACATGGAGGAGACGTTGGAGACGCTGCTGACAGAGGTATCCGCTGTGGAGGGCGTGATCAAATTTGAAGTCCTGGCGGGCTGAGGATAAGAAGAGGAACGAAAAATGATACAGATTGCAATACTGGGCCTTGGCACCGTGGGTACGGGAGTTGCCAAGGTGGTGGCGGAAAACGCCAAGCAGATTGAGCACAAGCTGGGCGAGGCGCTGCAGGTGAAAACCATTTTAGTCCGTCACTTTAAGGACGGCCCGTACCGCCAATTGATGACCGACCGGTTTGAAAAAATTGAGGATGATGACGATATCCGCGTGGTGGTGGAAACCATCGGCGGTGTGGACGCGGCCTATACCTACACCAAGCGGGCCCTCTCCGCCGGGAAGCATGTGGTCACCGCCAACAAGCAGTTGGTGGCGGAGCACGGCTTTGAGCTGCTGGCCCTGGCGAAGAAAAAAAGCGTCAACTATCTCTTTGAAGCCAGCGTGGGCGGCGGCATCCCCATTCTCCACCCCCTGACACAGTGCCTCGCCGCCAACCGCGTTGACGAGGTCTGCGGTATTCTCAACGGCACCACCAACTATATTCTCACCAGTATGCGCCTTACCGGCGCGCTGTTTGCCGACGTACTGCGGGAGGCCCAGGCCAAGGGCTACGCCGAGGCGGACCCCACCGCCGACGTGGAGGGCATCGACGCCGGGCGGAAAACCTGCATTTTGGCGAATTTGGCCTTCGGTCATCAGGTCCGGCCGGAGGACGTGCCCATGGAGGGCATTTCCAAGCTGTCCTTGCAGGACGTGCGGATTGCCGAGCGGGCCGGGTATCGCGTGAAGCTGTTGGGCCGGGCGGTTCGCCTGCCCGGGGACCAGCGCAGTGCCTATGTGGCGCCCCATCTGATTGCCGAGGAAAAACCCCTGGCCCATGTGGACGACGTGTATAACGCCATTATGGTCCGGGGCAACGCCACCGGCGAGGTGCTGTTTTGCGGCCGAGGGGCCGGAGAAATGCCCACCGCCTCCGCCTGCGTGTCGGATGTGATGGAGGCCTTGCAGGCAAGTC
>JAVVPH010000060.1:6930-9060 GCA_036655835.1 Oscillibacter sp. | reverse complement strand
GAAGTAAGAAAAAAATGACCGCGTCAGCCTGCGCCATGAAAATGACGCAGGCTCATGCGCGTTTGGTTCGGAGTGCCATGCTCCGGCCGTTAGGAAAGGAGGCGAGATTCCCATGGATGGAATCATCGCATTTTGGACGGATATCGGCAATAAATTTTATCAGGCTTTTTTCTATGCCGACCGTTGGCAGCTCTATCTCTCCGGCCTGGGGCAGACGTTGTCCATCACGGCGGGGGCCATCTGCATCAGCACCCTTTTGGGCATGGTGCTGTGCTTAATGAAGCTCTCCAAGCACCGTATTCTCCGCGCACCCGCCCAGGCGTACATCGACGTGATTCGCGGCATTCCCGTGATGGTGCAGCTGCTGATTATCTACTTCGTCATTCTCTCCTCCTGGACCAACAAGCTGGCGGTGGCGATTATCGCCTTTGCCATCAACTCCACGGCCTACGTGGCGGAGATTTTCCGCTCCGGCATCGCCTCCGTGGACCAAGGGCAGATGGAGGCCGGGCGGAGCCTGGGCCTCAGCCGGTTTCAAACCATGCGCTTCATCATCTTCCCCCAGGGCATTAAAAACTGCCTGCCCACCTACGCCAGCGAGTTTATCGTCCTGGTGAAGGAAACCGCCGTGGTGGGCTACATCGGGATGCAGGACCTGACCAAGGCCTACTCCATTGTCCAGAGCCGGACCATGGATGCCATGGCCCCCCTCCTCATCATCGCCGTGATTTATTTTATCATCACCACCACATTGTCGAAGCTGTTTGCAGCGATGGAAAGGAGGCTGAGGGCAAGTGATCAACGTTGAACATCTCTCAAAATCCTTTGGGGAGCATCTGGTATTGGACGACCTCAACGAGGAGATCGTGGAGGGGGAAAAGGTGGTCATCATCGGGCCGTCCGGCTCCGGTAAATCCACCTTTCTGCGCTGTTTGAACCTGTTGGAGGTCCCCACCAAGGGCACCATCACCTTTGACGGAACCGTGATTACCGACAAAAAAACCGACATCGACGCCGTGCGCCGCAAAATGGGCATGGTGTTCCAGCATTTCAACCTCTTCCCCAACATGACCGTGCAGAAAAATATCACCCTGGCCCCGGTGCAAACCGGGTTGATGAAGCAGGAGGAGGCGGATGCCGAGGCCATGAAGCTGTTGGAGCGAGTGGGTTTGGCGGACCGGGCGGACACCTACCCCGTCCAGCTCTCCGGCGGACAAAAACAGCGCATCGCCATTGTCCGAGCCCTGGCCATGAAGCCCAAGCTCATGCTCTTTGACGAGCCCACCTCCGCCCTGGACCCGGAAATGGTGGGCGAGGTGCTGTTTGTCATGAAGCAATTGGCGGCGGAGGGCATGACCATGGTGGTGGTCACCCACGAAATGGGCTTTGCCCGGGAGGTGGGCAGCCGGGTTTTGTTCATGGATGGCGGACACATTGTGGAGCAAAACAGCCCCGCCGAATTTTTCGCCCATCCCAAAAGCGAGCGCCTGCAAAGCTTTTTGGAAAAGGTGCTGTAACAAACGCCGTAAAATCAAACCCACCCCGGAAGCAGCGCTTCCGGGGTGGGTTGTTTCGGTTTTTGCCTTAGGTTTTGGCGTGAATGTTGGCACCGCACTTGGGGCAGGTGATCACAATATTTCCCTTGCCCAACGGCACGCGGCAGATGGTTTTGCAGCTTTTGCAGGTGAAATACTTGTGGTCCTTGTCGGCCCGGCGGGCCTTCGCCCCCTGCCAGCGGCCCTGTATCTTGCGGAACCGGCCGGTGAGCTTGGCGTTCTCCCCCCGCCGCTTGGTGAGGTTCTTGGAGAAACAGCGAAAAACCACCCAGACCCACAGGGCCATGGAAATCCAATAAAAAATAGTGCCCAGCATTGCGGATTGCTCCTGTATCGGCATAAGCGCCAGATTCAACAGCAAGCCGATGACCAGCAGGGTCATGTTCAACTGGTCCATCCCATTGCGCCCATACATAAACCGGGCGATTGCGTTTCCCATCCTCCGGAAAATGCCCATCATGAAAGAACTCCTTCCGGACGAAACGGCTCTTCGGCCGCTCGACTCTTTTTCTATATTCTACACGGAAAACCCGCCGGGGGCAAGCGGTTCGGGCTGAAATTTACAAATTAGTCA
>JAVVPH010000060.1:0-6830 GCA_036655835.1 Oscillibacter sp. | reverse complement strand
TTGTGAAAAAAACAAAAGGAGTGTTCTAAAAATGGCAAAAAAACAATTTAAGGCGGAATCTAAACGGCTGTTGGATTTGATGATCAACTCCATCTACACCCATAAGGAGATTTTTCTCCGGGAAATCATCTCCAACGCCAGCGATGCCTGCGACAAGCTGTGCTATCAGGCGCTGACAGACCCCTCCGTGGGCATGGGCCGCAAGGATTTCCACATCGCCCTCACCGTGGACAAGCCCAACCGCACCCTCACCGTGTCGGACAACGGCATCGGCATGGACAAAACGGATTTGGAGAACAATTTGGGCGTGATTGCCTCCTCCGGGTCCTATCAATTTAAAAAGGATTTGGGCGAGGACGCCAAGGACACCGATGTCATCGGTCAGTTCGGCGTGGGCTTTTACTCCGCCTTCATGGTGGCGGAGCACATCACCGTCCGCACCCGGAAATACGGCGCGGACACGGCCTACTGCTGGAAATCCGACGGCGCGGACGGCTACTCCATCACGGAGTGCGACAAAGACGGCGTGGGCACCGACATCATCATCGCCATCAAGCCCGACACCGACGACGAGAAATACGGCGAATTTTTGGAGTCCTGGCGCTTGCAGGAGCTGGTCCGCAAATATTCGGATTACATCCGCTTCCCCATCCGCATGGAGGTTTCCAAGCAGCAGAAAAAAGAGGACTCCCCCGCCGACCAGCCCGAGTACGAGACGGTGCAGGAGGTGGAGACGCTCAACAGCATGGTCCCCATCTGGCAGCGGCGCAAGTCCTCCGTGAAGCAGGAGGAATACGACAAATTTTACCGGGATAAGTTCCACGACTATTCCGCCCCCCAGCGGGTGATCGCCGTGTCCGCCGAGGGCGGCATCACCTACAAGGCACTGCTGTTCGTCCCCGGGGCCACCCCCTTTGACTATTACACCAAGGACTATCAGGCGGGCTTGCAGCTCTACTCCAACGGCGTGCTGATTATGGACCGCTGTGCCGATTTGCTGCCGGAGTATTTCCGCTTCATCCGGGGCGTGGTGGACTCCCCGGATTTGTCCCTGAATATCTCCCGGGAGCTGTTGCAGCACGACCGGCAGCTGAAAACCATCGCCGCCAATTTGGAGAAGAAAATCAAGGCGGACCTGGCGAAAATGCTGAAGGATGAGCGGGAGAGCTACGAGGTTTTCTGGAAGAACTTCGGCCGCCAGATTAAATACGGCGTGGTGTCGGACTACGGTGCCCACAAGGATTTGTTGCAGGAGCTGCTGCTGTTCTGGTCCTCCACGGAGAAAAAACTGGTGACACTGGAGGAGTACGTCTCCCGGATGAAGGAGGGCCAGACGGAAATCTGGTTCGCCGCCGGCGAGACGCTGGAGAAAATTGACCGTCTGCCCCAGACGGAGCAATTCCACGACAACGGCACGGAGATTTTGTACTTCACCGAGGAGGCGGACGAGTTCGTCGCCCAAATTGTCCACAGCTATCAGGAAAAGGAGTTCCGCTCCGTCCTCAGCGGCGAGACGGACAGCGGCGAGGAGGACCAGCCCGACGAGGCGCATCAAAGCGTGCTGGACTTCGTGAAGGAGACCTTGGGCGAGGACGTGAAAACCGTCAAGGCCTCTAAAAAGCTGAAATCTCACCCCGTCTGCCTCACCGCCGGGGAGGGCCTTTCCTTTGAGATGGAGAAATATTTCGCCGCCACCGGTCAGGACATGGCCCCCAAGGCCGAGCGCCATTTGGAGCTGAACACCGGTCACCCCGCCTTTGCCGCTCTGGAAGCCGCCGTCACCGCCGACCCGGAAAAGGCGAAAAAATAC
The DNA here is from genome assembly GCA_036655835.1 of Oscillibacter sp. Classification (GTDB taxonomy): domain Bacteria; phylum Bacillota; class Clostridia; order Oscillospirales; family Oscillospiraceae; genus Oscillibacter. The sequence continues at coordinate 5,020 of JAVVPH010000060.1, read as the reverse complement.
GCCACCTTGCTCTACGACCAGGCCCTGCTCATCGCGGGGATGCCCCTGGAGGACCCCTCCGCCTACACGGATTTGGTCTGCGAGCTGATGCAATAAGGCGGATTGCGCGGAAGAGAATGCACTTTGATATCCATTTGCATTCTGATATAACCGGCAGGCCGTGTTAAGCTGTCATCATCTCAATGAGGTGGTGAGAGGAATGGCTGATGATCAGGCAACAGAGACGGCAGTGTGCGGAACCTGCGCCCATTTCCGACAACATTATATCAAACAGGGCTTTCGCTATGCGCCTATTTCCTATGGGCATTGCGTCTATCCTGCGCTTAAAAAGCGCTCTGCCTTGCGAACTGCGTGCGAACACTGGAAGGCGCGGACATAGGGGGCGGGATGTGGCAATGGAGGTCACTCCGATTTTTCTGCCCCGAGAGGCCACAGTGTTTTTTGCAAAAGAAAGCAGGGCCGGACGATTCGTCCGGCCCTGCTTTTTTATCGTGCGTTCGCCGCGTTTTTGTAATAGACCACCAGCAAATCCACCACCGCGCCGTAGGACTGCATGCCCCGGGTTTCGCCGTAGCTTTGGAGGAAGGAGGTATACACCTTCTCCGACGCCTTGGCGGCGGGGCCTTGAAACTGCGCCCAGTAGGCGGAATCGGCGGCCAGGTCCAGCTTCACCGTCTCCGGCAAGCTGTCGTACACCGCCCGCCACTGGGTTTGGTCCAGGCGGTAGAGGGCGTTGCCCAGGTAGATGTATCCCAAAAGCCAGCCGGAGTAGGCGTACACGTCGCTTCCGCAGGTGGTAGCCGCCAGTACTGCCAAAAAATTGCACTCCTGCTCCGAGGCGATGGCCCGCTGATGGGCCAGCTCGTGGGCAATGGTGGCGGGAAGAAGGCAGGGCGGGCAGTCCACATTCAAATTCGTCTCCCCGGTGTAGGGGCAGTACACGCCGGTAAAGCCCAGGGCGCTCATAAACGGGGAAAAATACACCCGCTTGGGGAGGGGGTCGTCAAAGGCCAGAAAGGGGAACTGCTCCGTCACCGGCCCGTAAATTTGGTCGCTGTACCCGAAAATTTCGTCCCGGGAGACGGCGAAAAGGCCGTTTTCATCCCGGGCCACGGTGTCCGCCGTCTCGCCCAGGCGTTGGGCAAAATACTGGGTCACCGCCAGCAAATCCTCTGCCGCCACGTCCTGGGCCACGATGCCGGAGCGGTCCTGAAAGCTGTCTGTGTAGTAATTCACGCCCCAGAGGAGGCAAATTCCCACATAGATGGACAGGCCGAAGCAGACCCCGCCCAAAACCGCGCCGTAGGCCCGGCGGCCCCGGCGGCCCTTGGCCCGGATCACCGCAATCACGCTCCACAGCGCGTACAGCGCTCCCAATGCCGCCAACAGCACCACCAGCACTTCCATGACGGAGAAGGGAAAATGGCTGCACCAGGCCCCCAGAGTCCGCCGCAGAGGGGTGGTCACATGGTCCGCCACCGCGTTCATCCAGGCCCGCTGGCCCCGGGTGAGCCAAAAAAGCGTCAGCAGAGCCAGATTGCCAAGCAGCCAGCAATGCAGTTTTTTGTGGGCTGAAAAAAATCGTCTCATGGTCACTCCGCCGCCGCCAAGAGCTGCTTGGTGTACTCCGCCCGGGGATGGTCGAAAATCTCCGCCACGGTCCCCTGCTCCACAATCCGGCCGTCCTTCATCACAAGCACCCGGTCACAGAGCTGATAGACCACGTTTAAATCGTGGGAGATGAAGAGGTAGCTCAAATCCAGCTCGTCCCGCAAATCCCGGAGCAGGGCCAAAATTTGGGCCTGAATGGTCACGTCCAGGGCGGACACCGGCTCGTCCGCAATCAAAAACCGGGGCCGCAGCAGCAGCGCCGCCGCGATGCACACCCGCTGGCGCTGTCCGCCGGAGAGCTCCGCGGGCCTTGCCGCCAGACATTCCTCCGACAAACCCACCCGCTCCAGCATTTCCAGTACCCGGCGCTTCCGCTCCTGGGGGTCGTATTTGCCGTAAATCCGCAGAGGCTCCTCCAAAATCCAACCCACGGTGTAGGCCGGGTTCAGGGAGCTGTACGGGTTTTGAAAAATCATCTGGGGGCGCTTGGTGTAGTGGATCACTTCGCCGGCGTCGGGCTTCACCATGCCCAAAATGGTGCGGGCCAGGGTGGATTTTCCCGTGCCGGACTCCCCCACCAGACCCAAAATCTCGCCGTGGCACACATCAAAGTTCACGTCCCGCAGGACCTCCTGGTAGCTGCTTTTACGAAAGACGCCGCCCTCGCGATATCCGCAGCTTACGTGGCGGACGGACAGCACCCGCTCCTCACTCATGGCTCTCGCTCCTTCCGCCCCGGCTGGGGATGGCGGCAATCAGGCGGCGGGTATAGTCCGCCTGGGGGTGATAGAACACGGTTTCCGTGTCCCCCTCCTCCACCAGTATGCCCTTTTGCATCACCGCCACCCGGCGGCACAGCTTGCGGACCACCCGCAAATTGTGGGAGATAAAGAGCATGGACATCCCGTATTCGCCGTTTAATTTCTTCAAAAGCTCCAAAATTTGGGCCTGAATGGTCACATCCAGGGCCGTGGTCGGCTCGTCCAGCAGCAGCAGCTTCGGATGCGCCGCCACCGCCGCCGCAATCATGGACCGCTGGAGCATGCCGCCGGAGAGCTCGTGGGGATATTTTTGATAAATCCCCGCCGGGTCCGGCAGCTCCGCCGCCGACAGCGCCCGAAGCGCCTGGGCATACCGCTCCGCCGGGGTCATGTTGGTGTGGATGCGGAGGACCTCCTCCACCTGTTGGCCGATTTTCATCAGCGGGTCCATACAGCTCTGGGGGTCCTGAAACACCACGCCGATGTCCTTGCCCTGAATTTTTCGCAGTTCACTGCGGTCCGCGTAGAGCAAATCCGCGCCGTCCAGCCGGATTTCGCCGGAATAATCGCACTGCTTCCGGGGCAGCAGACCTGCCACGGCCATGGCGGTGACGGATTTTCCGGAGCCGGACTCCCCCACCAGGCCCAGAATCTCCCCATCGTGGATGGTGAGGGAGAGGCCGGCAATGGCCTCGTGACTGCGGGAGTGGAATTTCACATGGAGGTTTTCGATGGTGAGCATCACTCCGCCTCCCTTCCGCTGCGCTGTAAGCCCTCGCCAATCAGGCCCACGCCAAAAATCAACAGCACGATGGTCAGTCCTGTGGCAATGGCGTACCACGGCGCGGATTGCAGCATCCCCTGGGACTCCGAGAGCATATAGCCCAGCGACGCGTCCGGCGGCTTCACCCCGATGCCCAGGTAGCTCATGGAGGCCTCTGCCAGCACGGCGTTGTTAAATCCGATGGTCACGGCGGGCAGGAGGACGTGCAGGGTGTTGGGCAGCATATGGACAAAGAGAATCCGCCCGTTGCCCGCGCCCATCAGCCGGGCGCTTTTGATGTAATTCACATCCCGGAGAGCCGCGAAGGCCGTCCGGGTGACCCGGGCGAAGCTGGGGATGAACACAATCCCCAAGGCCAGCACCACATTGTATTTTCCGCCCCCCAAAACGCCGATGATGACCAGGGCCAGAAGGATACTGGGGAAGGCGGTGAGGGCGTCGTTAAAGCGCATGAGCGCGTCGTCCACCACGCCGCCGAAATAGCCCGTCAGCGCGCCGATCAGCGTGCCGCACACCCCGCCGATGCAGACCGTGGACAGGGCGATGAAGGAGGTGGTGCCCGCGCCCTTGAGGACCCGGCTGAAAATATCCCGGCCGAAGCTGTCCGTCCCCATCAGGTGCCGCAGGGAGGGGCCAAGCAGCTTTTCACTGCCGCTCATGGCACTGGGATCAAAGGGCGTCCAGAAAAAGCCTAGCACAATCAAGGCCGCCAAAAAGCCGGTCAACAGCAGTCCTGCCCATAAGTACCGATTCATGCCGCGCTTCATTTCGCACCTCCCAATCGCATCCGGGGGTCAATGCGCTGGTTGATGAGGTCCGCCAGGGTGCCTGCCAGCACCACCCACAGCGCCAGAATCACCACAATGGCCTGCACCACCGGGAAGTCCCGGTTGCTGATGGAGCCCAGCAGCAGCCGCCCCAGACCCGGCACGGCGAACACCTGCTCCACCACAATACTGCCCGCCACGATCTCCGCCATGGTCTGGGCCAAAAACGTCACCACCGGAATCAGGGAATTTTTCAGCACATGGCGGCGGAGCACCTGGGAGCGGTCGTTGCCCCGGGAGATGGCGGTGCGGACGTAGTCCTTCCCCATTTCGCCCCGGATGGTACTGCGGAGCATCCGCTCCGTCATGGCGATGCGGGGGATGGCGATGGAGACAGCGGGGAAAAACAGATAGCCCAGCGAGCCGAAAAAGTTTTCCTTTAGGCCCGGGAACTGTCCGTGGAGAAACCAGCCCAGCAAAATGCTGAACACCCACGTCAGCAGCACGCCGGTAAAAAAGGGCGGAACGGCCATCAGCAATTGGTTGAGCACCGTCCCCACGCCGTCCAGCCGCCCCCCGCTCCGCCCGGCGGAGAGGACCCCCAGGGGGATGGAGGTGAGGACGATGAGCAGAAAGCTCAAAAGGCTCAGGCACAGCGTGATGGGCAGTTTTTGAGAAATCAGGGAGGAGACAGGCACGCCATAGCTGTACGACTGGCCCAAATCCCCGGTGAAAAAGCCGCCGATCCAGTCGGCATACCGCACCAGAAGCGGGCGGTTGAGGCCCCATTCCTCCCGGAGGGCCGCCACGCTCTCCGGCGTGGCCTCCGTGCCCAGCATGGCGGTGGCGGGGTCGCCGGAAATCACATCAAAGGCGATAAACGACAAAAGGGAGACAATCACCATGGTGACCAGCAGCATGGCAATTCGCTTGGCCGCATATTTCATTTGCATACTCCCCCTTTTGTTTTCCAAAAAATCTGCGGATTTTTTGGAGCTTGGTTGGCACAGCACTGCGGTGCTGTTCGCGCCCACGGCGCGAGGGTCAAGGTATTTTTGTCAGGTACACGCCCCGCCAAAAATGATTTTAATTTGTTT
>JAVVPH010000059.1:2074-9119 GCA_036655835.1 Oscillibacter sp. | reverse complement strand
CCGAAGCGGGAGCGGTTGCGGCTTGCGCCCCCCGGCGATTAGGGGAAATACAGGGGCAACTTGCGCCCAAGCGGGAGCGGTTGGGCGGAGGACGCTGCCCGGGAGGGCGGTGGATTTTGGGGGTGTCACAGGGCATAGCCCGCCAAAGGCAGCGCCAGGGCCACGGAGAGCAGGGCTTGCAGGAGCTTTCCCGGCAGGGCGTTCCGGGGCGAGAGGCCGCTGCCGTCCAGTACGGCGGCGGTTTGGCACAGCACCGACAGTCCGCCCCAGCCCGCCAGTCCCGCCGCCAGCACAAAGCCGGCGGGGGACGGCTCCAAGAGGGGAATCACGGAAAACAGCTCCGTCACCCCCACCAACAGCGTTCCCACTCGCCCCCCCAGACCCGCCAGCGGCTGCACCAGCACGTAGAAAAATACCACAAAGGCACACACGGACAGCATCCCCGCCAGGGCGGAGCGGACGGCGTCCACCAAGGCAACGGAAAAGGGGACGGTCAGGGGAATGGGGGGCGGGGACTGCCGCCGGGTGGGCTTGCCCCCGCCTCGAAACAGCAGTCCCGTCAGGAGGGCGGAGACAACGTGGATGAGCCACAGCCAGACCCCCGCCCGGACACTGCCGAACACCCCCACCCCCAGCACGCTGATGAGAAACACGGGGTTGGCGTTGTTGCAAAAGGCCAACAGCCGCTCTCCCTCGTCCCGGGTGAGCAGTCCGGCGGCGTATAGCTCCGCCGCAGTTTTTGCCCCCACGGGATAGCCGCCGATGAGGCCCAACAGCAGGGCAGAGGCCCCGGTCCCCGGCAGGCGGAACAGGGGGGTCATCAGCCCGGAAAAAAGGGGGGAGAGCAGTTCCCCCAGTCCCAGACGCAGCAGCAGGGTGGTGACCACCAAAAAGGGAAACAGGGCGGGGACGACGCTTTGGGCGCAGAGCCTAAGCCCGCCGGACACCGCCTCCCGTACCCCGGCGGCATCCGCCAAAAACCACAGCAGGACCATGCAGGACAGCAGGCACAGCGGCGTGCGCCAGGAGATTTTTTTCATACACATCACCCCTCCACCCTATGTTTTGGACGGCGGTTCCATGCGTGGACACGCAAGTTTTTGCCGGGCGGCGCATAGAGTTTTTGGGAGGTGAGACGATGGAACGAAGGGGAAAAGCGGGCCGGGTGCTGGGGGATTTCGCGGAGAGCTTTGACCTGCCGGTGGACGTGGTGGCGGGACTGCCGCGGTTGGAGCTGGTGGGAAATCGGGAGCTGTATTTGGAGCGGCACACGGGAATTTTGGCGTACAGCGAGGAGCAAATTGACCTGAACACCGCCGCCGGCGTACTGCGGGTGGGGGGAGAAAAACTGCGCATCGTGGCCATGACGGCGGAGGAAGTGCGCCTGGGCGGGCGGATTGACGCCATAGAGTGGGTGAGATAGAGCATGTTAAAGCAAGTACTCAATCGCCTGCAAGGGCAGGTGCGCCTGCGGGTGGACTGCGCCTTTCCAGAGCGAATTTTAAACCTCTGCGGGGCGCGGAATCTGGCCTTTTGGGATTTGGATTGGGCGTCGGAGACGGCGTTTACCTGCCGCTTGTCCCGGCGGGATTTTCACACTCTGCGCCGGGCGGCCAAAAATCTGGACTGCACGCTGACGGTGGTGCGGCGGGAGGGCGCGCCCTATTTTCTCCGCCGTTTTCGCCGCCGCTACGTGCTCTTGTCCGGCCTGGTTCTCTGCGGGGCACTGCTGTTTTTCGGCTCCTTTTTTATCTGGGATTTCACCGTGGAGGGCAACGAAACCGTCCCCCGGGAGGAAATTTTGCGCTCCCTCCAAAAAAACGGCATCACCCTGGGGACCTTCGGCTTTGCCGTGGACGCGGAGGATTTGCGCAACCATGTCCTGCTGGACATTCCCGAGTTGAGTTGGATGACCGTCAACGTCTCCGGCTGTCGGGCCTATGTGCGGGTGCGGGAGCGGGTGGCGGCACCGGCACTGGTGGACCGGCGCACGCCCACCAACGTGGTGGCCCGGCGGGCCGGACTGGTGCGGGAGGTCATCGCCTTGGAGGGCGTGACCATGGTGCTGCCGGGCACCACAGTGGAGGCGGGGCAAATTTTGATTTCCGGCGTGGAGGACACAGACACCTTCGGCGCGCGGATTTTGGCGGCCCGGGGGGAGGTCACCGCCCGGACCTGGTATCGCCTGAGTTGCCGTGTCCCCCTGACGGTGCCGCAAAAAACCTACACCGGGGAGGAAAAAACCTGCCGCGCCCTGGTGCTGGGGACGCGGCGGATAAAATTCTTCTCAAATAGTAGCATCGAAGGGGCAAACTATGATAAAATAACAAAGAGAACACACTGGTCCCTGTTTGGTCTGGCCCTGCCGGTGACCACGGTGGAGGAAACCCTCCGCTTTTACGATTGTATTCCCTCGGCGCTGTCGCCCACCGTGGCGGAAAAGACCGGGGAGGCCGTGCTGACGGAGTATTTGGGCCATTTGGTCCGGGACTACGGCACGGTCCGATCCACCCTCTGCACCTCCAAACGCCAGGGGTCTGCCCTGACGGTGACGGTGACGGCGGAGTGCTTGGAGCGCATCGGAAAGCCCGTCCCCCTCTATACGGAGACAGAGGGCGGCGGGTGAAAATAATAGGAGTGATTGGTAATTTGGAACAGAGAATCAGCATAGAACGGCTGGAGGAAGCCGTGAACATTTTTGGCTCCTTTGATGAAAATATCCGCCTGCTGGAGCAGGAATTTTCCGTCACCGTGGTGAATCGGGACGGAGAACTGCGGGTGGAGGGCGACGTGGAGGACACGGTGCTGGCGGCGAAAGCCATCCAGGCCCTGCTGACCCTCTCCTCCCGGGGGGAGACGATCAACGAGCAGAATGTGCGCTACGTCATCGCCCTGGTGCGGGCCGGCAAAGAGGAGCAAATCAGCGAATTAACCGGGGATGTGCTGTGCATCACCACCAAGGGCCGCCCGGTGAAGCCGAAAACCATCGGCCAAAAGGAGTATATGCAGTCGGTGCTGAAAAACACCGTCACCCTCGGCGTGGGCCCGGCGGGTACGGGAAAAACCTATCTCGCCGTGGCCGCCGCCGTGGCGGCGTTCCGGGATAAGCAGGTCAACCGCATCATCTTGACCCGCCCGGCGGTGGAGGCCGGGGAGCGGCTTGGCTTTTTGCCCGGGGATTTGCAGAGCAAGGTGGACCCGTACCTCCGCCCGCTGTACGACGCGCTGTTCGATATGCTGGGGGCGGAGACGTACCAAAAATATTTGGAGCGGGGCAATATCGAGGTGGCCCCCCTGGCCTATATGCGGGGGCGGACCCTGGACGACAGCTTCATCATTCTGGACGAGGCGCAAAACACCTCCCGGGAGCAGATGAAAATGTTCCTCACCCGACTGGGCTTCGGGTCCAAAATCGTCATCACCGGCGACGTGACCCAAATCGACCTCCCCAGTGAGAAGGTTTCCGGCCTGCGGGAGGCCATGCGGGTATTGCGGGGCGTGGAGGGCATCGGCATTTGCGAGCTGACCAACGCCGACGTGGTGCGCCATGTGATGGTCCAGCGCATTGTGAAGGCCTACGAGGCGGACGAACTGCGCAAAAGCGGAAAGGGGAAAAAATAATGGCCAAACTGAATCGCATTTCCGTGACGGCGGACGTGCCGGGTGCCGCGTCGGAGAGCAACGTCGCCCTGATTCGCAAAACCATCCGCACCGCCCTCCGGGAGGAGGGGGTCACCGTCCCCTGCGAGGTGGACGTCCTCTTGACCAATGATCAAGGCATTCATCAAATCAACCGGGAGATGCGCCAGGTGGACCGGCCCACGGACGTGCTCAGCTTCCCCATGTTTGACTTTTCCCCGGGTCAGCCCCCCACGGACGATGCCGACGCCGACCCCGCCACGGGCCTTGTGCCCCTGGGGGACATGGTGATTTCCATGGAGCGGGTGAAGGCCCAGGCCCTGGAATACGGGCACTCAAACCGCCGGGAGCTGTCCTATCTGGTGGTCCATTCCGTGCTGCATCTGCTGGGCTATGACCACATGGACGAGGGCGCGGAAAAAGCCCAAATGCGGGGCCGGGAGGAGGCCATTTTGGCAGTGCTGAACGCCGTGCGGGGGAAGGCCGGAAAATGAAAAACTTTTTGACAACCTGGCTCATTGTCGGTATCGGGGGACTCATTGCGCTCTTTGCCGCCATGGCGCTGTTCGGGGCGATGGGGGATGCTTTCTGGCCGCTGTACCTGTTGGGGACGGCGGTGCTTGCCGGGGCAATCAACGGCGGCATGTCCCTTTCAGAAAAACTGGAACGCCTAGAAAAACGGTTGGCGGAGTTGGAGAAAGCGGCGGACCCCGCAGCCTCGCCATCGGAAAAACAATAGGCCCGGACAAGCCGTCCGTTCGGCCTTTGAAAACCGTTCCCAGAGACAGGCCCCGCCGCATACACTGTGGCGAGGTGAAACAGATGAACTTGCTTGCGGATGGCTTGATTGCCTTTTTTTCCGCCGTGGGCGTGACCACCCTGGTCTGGTTTCTGGCGGGAAGCTTTTTGCGGGCCGGACGGCCCGGAATCCCCGGCCTGACGCTGGTGCTGCCCCTCCGGGGCGAGGCCCTGGCCATGGAGGCGGACGTACGGGAGCTGTGCCGGGCGCGGCGGAGCTTGCCCGGGGCGCGGATCGTGCTGGCGGACTGCGGCATGACCGCCGATGCCCGGGCCTTGGCGGAGTATCTTACAAAACGGGAGCCGGGCATGGCCCTGTCAGACGGCCCCGGCATTCAGGCGGAATAACCCCGCAGACCGGGCGGGGGATTGCATCACGAAAGAGAGACAGTATGGAAGAGCTTTGCATACAGGAGGGCACGGTACATAGCCTGATTTTTCAAAACGCCGAGAACGGCTATACGGTTCTCCGTCTGCTCAGCGGGGAGGGCGAGGTCATCACGGTGGTGGGCTGTATTCCCTGCGTGGCCCCCGGAGAGCGCTTGACGGTGTCCGGCGTGTGGGAGAATCATCCCCAGCACGGCGAACAACTGCGGGTGGTGGAGCTGGAGCGCAATCTGCCGGAGGACCCGGAGGAAATTTTCAGCTATCTCGCCTCCGGTGCCATCAAAGGCGTGGGGCCTGCCACGGCCCGGCGCATCGTGGACCGCTTCGGTGCCGACACGCTGGATATGTTGGAGCGGGAGCCGGAAAAGCTTGCCGCCATGAAGGGCATCACCGCGAAAAAAGCCCGGGAGATTGCGGAAAATTTCCGTCTGCATATGGGCCTGCGGCGGCTGATGGCCTTTTTGGCCCAGTATGCGCTGCCCCCGATTTTGGCGGTGGAGCTGCGCCGGCAATATGGGGACGACGCACTGGAAACCATTCGGAAAAACCCCTATCTCCTCTCCGCCGACGCACTGGGGGTGGAGTTTTCCACCACAGACGAAATGGCCATGGGCATGGGCATCCCCGCCGACAGCGAATTTCGCATCCGGGCGGCGGTGAGCTTTGAGCTGAGCCACAACGAAAATAACGGTCACGTATTCCTGCCCCGGCCCAAGCTGGCGGAGGCCACCGCCCAGCTACTGGGCATGGAGACGGACTTGGTGGAGCAGGCCATTGACGATTTGGGCGACCGGGGCGCGGTGGTCCGGGAGCGGGTGGCAGGGGTGGACGCGTGCTATCTCCGCCGCCTGTGGGAGGCGGAAACCGCCGCCTGTCAGCGGGTGAACGGCCTGCTGGCCATGGAGGCGGACCGAAGCGGTCAGGCGGAAAAGGCCATCGCGGAAATTGAGCGGGAGCAGGGCATCACCTACGCGCCGCAGCAGCGGCAGGCGGTGGCCCTGGCGGCGCAAAAGGGCGTGTTGCTCCTCACCGGCGGACCGGGCACCGGCAAAACCACCTCCGTCCGGGGCATTGTGGCGCTGTTTCGCAAAATGGGACTGGATATTGTGCTGGCCGCCCCCACCGGGCGGGCCGCCAAGCGCATGAGCGAGCTGACGGGGATGGATGCCCAGACGGTTCACCGTCTGCTGGGCATGAGCTGGAACGAGGCCACCCATCAAGTGACCTTCCTCAAGGGCGAAAAAGAGCCGGTGGAGGCCGACGCGGTGATTGTGGACGAGATGTCCATGGTGGATTTGCCGCTGTTTGACGCGCTGCTGCGGGCCCTGCGGCCCGGCACCCGCTTGGTGCTGGTGGGGGACGCGGACCAACTGCCCTCCGTGGGCGCGGGGAACGTGTTTTCCGACCTCATCCGCAGCGGGCGGGTGGAGACGGTGTTTTTGCGGGAGGTGTTCCGCCAGGCGGAGCAGTCCGCCATCATCCGCAACGCCCACGCCGTGAATATCGGGGAGCCGCCGCTGCTGACCAACGACCAGGGGGATTTCTTCTTCCTCTGCCGCCGGGACCCTCAGCGGGCCGTCACCACACTGGTGGAGCTGTGCAAAACCCGTCTGCCGGAGAAAATGGGAATCCCGGTGGACCAGATTCAGGTTCTCACCCCCACCCGAAAAGGCCCCGCCGGGACCAATCACCTCAACCGCTGTCTGCAAGAGGCGCTGAATCCGCCAAAGCCGGACAGGCGGGAAATTTCCTGGGGCGAGCGATTGTTCCGGGAGGGGGACCGGGTGATGCAGACGAAAAATAATTACGACGTGGTGTGGGAAAAATCCGACGGCACCGTGGGCACCGGGATGTTCAACGGCGACGTGGGGAAAATCGTGGAGATTGACCCCGGCGGACAGTGGCTCAACATCAATTTTGAGGACCGGGTGGCGCTCTATCCCGCAGAGCTGTTGGGGCAGGTGGAGCTGGCCTACGCCATGACCATTCACAAGGCCCAGGGCAGCGAATACCGGGCGGTGGTGCTAGCCGCCATGCCGGCGGCCCAGTCGCTGATGGTCCGGGGGGTGCTGTACACCGCCCTGACCCGGGCCAGGGAGCTTTTGATCGTGGTGGGGGACGATGCCGCCATCCGCGCCATGGCGGAAAACGACCGCCGCCAGCGCCGCTACTCCGGCCTGCGGTGGAGATTGGCCCACAGCGAGGAAATCGCCCCCTAGGG
>JAVVPH010000059.1:0-1974 GCA_036655835.1 Oscillibacter sp. | reverse complement strand
ATGACCCTGCGGGAGCGGATTTTGAACCTGCTGTTTCCTCCCAAATGCCCCTTTTGCGGCAGGGTGGGAGAGACAGCGGGCGTTTGTGTTGCCTGCGAAAAGGCCCTGCCATGGACGGCGGCGGGGGAGACACTGCGCCCCGGCAGTCTCCGCTGCGCCGCGCCGCTGTGGTACGAGGACTTGGCCCGGGACGGAATTTTGCGGCTGAAATTCGGCCATGCCGCCGCCTCGGCGGAGCCGTTGGGCGCGCTGCTTGCCCGCTGTGCGGCGGCGGAATTCGGCGGGGAATTTGACATGGTGACCTGGGTGCCCGTCAGCCGAAAACGCCTGAAACAGCGGGGATACGACCAGGCGGAGCTGTTAAGCCGGGCGGCTTGCCGCCTGTGGGATACCAAGCCGGTGCCCCTGCTGGAAAAGCCGGTGGACAACCCCGCCCAGTCCGGTATTCGAGACGCCGCCGCCCGGCGGGCCAACGTGCTGGGGGTTTACGAATTACTGCCCGGCGTGGACCTGACAGGGCGAAAAATTTTACTGATTGACGATGTATGCACCACCGGAGCGACCCTGGCGGAGTGCGTGCGGATGCTGGGGGAGGCCGGGGCGGAGAGCGTGGTTTGCGCCGCCGTGGCCTTTGCCCGGGAAAAAAGAAATGCAAAACCAGGCCATTGTGAAAGTTCTCTGAAAAAGAGGGGGATTTTATAGAAAAATCCGAAAAAAATGGGCTTGCATTATAGGGGGCTCACCGATATAATAGTGCCTATATGACTGTAAGCGGAGAAATCCGCTCATAATACATGAGAGAAAGTACAGATGAGGTGGAATTTTATGGCCATGGCGAAGGACATCGGTATCGATTTGGGTACCGCGTCGGTTTTGGTATATGTAAAGGGAAAGGGCATTGTGCTCAACGAACCGTCTGTGGTGGCGCTGGATAAAAATACCGGCAAGCTGCTCAAGGTCGGCTCGGATGCCCAGGCGATGCTGGGCCGCACCCCCGGCAACATCATCGCAATCCGCCCCCTGCGGGAGGGCGTGATTTCCGATTACGATATGACGGAGCGGATGCTGCGGGAATTTATCCACAAGGTGGCGGGAATTTCCTTCTTCAAGCCCCGGGTTTTGATTTGCGTGCCCTCCGGCATTACGGAGGTTGAAGAGCGCTCCGTGATTGACGCGGGGATGCAGGCCGGTGCCCGGAAGGTCTATCTCATTGAAGAGCCGGTGGCGGCGGCCATTGGCGCGGGCATCGACATTGCCCAGCCCGACGGACACATGGTGGTGGACGTGGGCGGCGGCACCGCCGACATCGCGGTGATTTCCCTCTCCGGCGTGGTGGAGTCCGCCTCCATTAAAATCGCCGGCGATCAGCTCAACGAGGCCGTGATGAAATATATGCGCCGCAAGCACAACCTGCTGGTGGGCGAGCGGACCTCCGAGGAGATGAAAAAGCGAATCGGCTGTGTGTTCCCCAAGGACGAAGAGGAGACCATGGACGTGAAGGGCCGCTGCCTGCTGACGGGCCTGCCCAAGGTGGTCACAGTGAGCTCCACCGAGATGATGGACGCCTTTGAAGAGCCGGTGGAGCGCATTATGGAGGCCATCCATGCCGTGCTGGAGCGCACGCCCCCTGAGCTGGTGGCGGATATTTCCACCAACGGCATTGTCATGACCGGCGGCGGCAGCCTGGTTTCCGGCTTTGCCAAGCTGGTCACTGCCCGTACCGGCATCCACACCGTGGTGGCGGAGGACGCGATTTCCTGCGTGGCCCTGGGTACCGGCAAGAGCCTGGATTCTCTGGGCGCGATGCAGGACGGCACCATGAATCTCTCCCGCCGCAAGCAGATGAACTAACGGGCAATTTTGCCCGGTATATCAAAAAATCCCTCTCTGCCCCAAGGGCGGGGAGGGATTTTTGGGAGTTTGGGGCCTGCCGTGAAAAAATCAAAGCATTTTGTCGCAAATGCCACTGCGAAT
>JAVVPH010000058.1:7713-9184 GCA_036655835.1 Oscillibacter sp. | reverse complement strand
CTCTGTTCCTTGCACTTGTCCTGACCTTGAGCCTGGCGGCACCCGCATTGGCGGCGACGGATTCAACGGAAGAATTTACAATTGATTTTGGCACCCATGAAATTGTAAACGAGGAAATTACGTTCCGTGAGTATGACTTTAAATTAGAGAAAGCCCTTGGCGTACCCAAAACAGTGAAAGCAGTACACATGAAGGTGGGCGACAGCTTTGAGTTCCTGCGTAAATAGGCCATGAAAATACGCTCTTGACATTGGACTACATGATATGGACCTCCGACGATGTGGGCTTTACAGATGCGGCGCGTCCTCAATACGAGCAATCGGAGCCGGGAACTTTGCAGAAAATCACCATTCCGGATCCAATCCCATTGCACGAATATCTGTCCCGTTACGGCGAAGATATCCAGACCGCCCAATATATTCTGCGATGCTGGGTAGATACCATAGGGGAATCCGAAGCTACTTGCGAAACATTGGAAATCCATTATATCATTTTGGACTCTAAGCAAGCGGCTCCCACTGCGCCGGTGGCACCCGCTGCGGTGACGGCGAAGCCCACCGTTTCCCCCGTCACCCTCAACAGCAAGCCCGTCACGCTGGAGGCGTACAACATTGAGGGCAACAACTATTTCATGCTGCGGGACATTGCCTCCATTTTGAGCGGCACGGAAAAGCAATTTAACGTGAGCTACGACAAGGAGAAAAAGGCCGTTGTCCTGACCCCGAAAACAGCTTATGCACCTGTTGGCGGCGAGCTGGCCGCCGGCAGCGGCAAGGCCCAAAGCGCGGTGAAGAGCACCTCCCCGATTTTGAAGGACGGCGCGGAAATCACCCTGACGGCTTACAATATTCACGGCAACAACTTCTTTAAGCTCCGGGATTTGGGGCAGGCGTTTGACTTTGGCGTGGACTACGACAAGGCGACCAAGTCGGTTTGCATCGACAGCGCCAAGGGCTACACCCCAGAGAAATAAACACAAAAAACCACAGCCGCGACAATTTGTCGCGGCTGTGTTGTTTATTTAGGGGGATTACACGTAGGTTTGGTGGTTCACGTCGAACACGCCCCGGGTGGTGATGCGCAGGGAGGGAATCACCGGCAGGGCCATGAAGCTCAGGGTCATGAAGGGGTCAATTCCCCGGGAAACGCCCAGGGCAAAGGCCTGCTGCTTGGCGGTTTCCAGCGCGGAATTTACCGCCACCAGAGAATCGTCGCTCATAATGCCGGCAATGCCCAACGGCAGCTCCGCCAAGGGATTGCCGTCCTTGAGCACCACGATGCCGCCGCCCAGTGCCACCACGCGATTTACGGCGGCGGCCATATCAGCCTCGTTTGCCCCCACCACGATGATGTTGTGGGAGTCGTGGGAAATGCTGGTGGCCACCGCGCCGGCTTGCAGGCCGTAGCCCCGGAGGTAGCCGATGCCGATGTGGTGGGTGTTTTTGTGCCGCTCCACCACGGCGATTTTCAG
>JAVVPH010000058.1:0-7613 GCA_036655835.1 Oscillibacter sp. | reverse complement strand
ATTTTAAAATCTTGGAAGTTGTCAATGACCACAAAATCCGCCAGATAGCCCGGGGCGATGGCCCCCCGATTATTCAGCAGGAAGTACCGCGCGGCGTTGTGGCAGGCCACCTTCACGGCGGTGATGGGGTCCGCCCCCAGGGCGATGGCGCGCTTGACAATGTAGTCAATATGGCCGTTTTCCAGCAAATCGTTGGGGTGCTTATCGTCGGTGCAGAACATACAGCGGTCCGCGTATTTGTCGCACAAAAGGGGCATCAGGGCCTCCAGATTGCGGGCGGCGGTGCCCTCGCGAATCATGATGAACTGGCCCCGCTCCAGCTTGGCGATGGCGTCTTTTAAATCGTGGCACTCGTGGTCGGAATAGACCCCGGCGGCAACGTAGGCGTTGAGGTCGTTGCCCACCAAATCCGGGGCGTGACCGTCAATTTTTTTGTGGTGGGCCTGGGCCGCCACAATTTTTTCCACGGCCTGCTCGTCGCCGTTGATGGTCCCCACAAAGTTCATCATCTCCGCCAGGCCCTGGACCCGGGGATGGTCGTAAAACGAGTCGATGGCCCGGTAATCCAGCAGGGCACCGGATTCGTCCAGCGGCGTGGCCGGCACGCAGGAGGGCAGCATGAACCGCACGTCCACCGGCAGGCCCTCTGTGGCTTGGAGCATATATTCAATGCCGTCGCTGCCCATGACATTGGCGATTTCGTGGGGGTCGGTGATGACGGTGGTGGTGCCGTGGGGCAGCACGGCCTTGACAAATTCCGTGGGGGAAACCAGGGAGCTTTCCAAATGAATGTGGGCATCCAAAAATCCGGGGAGGACAATTTTGTCGGTCATATCCACTTCCACCGCGCCGGAATACTGGCCCATACCCACAATCAGCCCCTCTGCCACGGCAATGTCGGCGTGGCAGAGCTCGCTGGAGAACACGTTGACGTAGGTGGCGTTTTTCAGCACCAAATCGGACGGCTCCCGCCCGGCGGCGGCGGCAATGATGCGCCGCTTTTTCAGCAGCTTTCGATTGATTTTTCCTGCGTAACTCTCGGACATACGCAATCCCCTCCTAATAAAGATTCTGCTATTAGAAATACTTATCATAAATAGTACATCTGGTTATATGGAAGTATACTCCAAGATGGCGGGTTTGTCCACTGAAAAATGAAGGGGCCATTGTTGCATATGGCACATGACAATTGAAAAAATTTCTGGTATATTAGAAATACAGAATAAACGAAACTACCGGAAACAGAAAGGGGTATTTTTTATGAATTCCAAGGCCTATGAAAAGCTGAATTACAGCTTGGCAATCCTCTCTGCCACCGCAGGCGGTAAACGGCAGGGCTGCATCATCAACTCCCTGCATCAGGTGACGTCGTCCTTCCCGCCCAAGTTTACCATCACGGTGAACAAGGACAACGAGACGTACAAGGCCGTGACGGCGGCGGGGAGCTTTTCCGTGACGCTGCTGGCGGCGGATTGCCCCGAAGAAATTGTGGACCAGTTCGGCTACCGCTCCGGGCGGGTGAAGGACAAATTTGAGGGCCGCGCCGTGGAAACCGACGGACTGGGCAACCTCTATCTGACGGAGCACATGGCTTCCCGCATTAGCTGCAAGGTGACGGAGACGCTGGAAATCGGGAAATTTGTCCTCTTTGTGGCGGAGGCTGTGGAGGCGGAGGTCCTCTCCGGCGGTGAGGTGCTGACGCTGCAGGACTTCACCAACCGGGGCAAAACCGTGCCGCCCACCGCCACGGTTTACCGCGCCATGGAGGGCAACGGCTTCCGCTGCTCCGTGTGCGGCTATGTCCACGAGAGTGAGACACTGCCCGGGGACTTCATTTGCCCCATCTGCCGTGCCACGGCGGATAAATTTGTGAAGCAGGAATAAGACGTTCTATAAAATCGGCCCGGCGGAGCATTTGCTCCGCCGGGCCGATTTGTTTATCCGATTAAGTGGAGACTTTGGAGAAATTCGGCGGCGACCTCGTCCACCGTGCGGCCCAACACGTCCACCTGGTACGTCAGCTCCGCCATTTGCTCCGTGGGAATTTTTGATGCCAGAAGATTCAGCAGCTCCTCCAGATTGGGGGCGGTATCCGCGAATTTTTCAAAGGTGTCGCCCCGAACCAGAAACGCGCCGTTATAGTCCGGGAAAAAGCTGCGGTCATCTTCCAAAATTTTCAGGCCCACCTTGCGATTCATACCGTCGGTGGCGTAGACCACGGTGACATCAAAGCTGCCGTTTTCAATGGCGGCGTATTTCAAACTGTTTTCCAGAGACAGGCTGTCCTTGAACTGGAGGCCGTAAAACTCCGTGAAGGGACGGTATTTCATGCTGCCCTCCAGGGTGAAAAACTCCTGCTCCGCGCCAAAGGTCAACTGATCTGCCACGGGGGCCAGGTCGCTGATGGTTTCCAGACCGTAGGTCTGGGCGACGGACTGGGGCACGGCGATGGCGTAGGTATTGTCAAAGCCCAGTTGGTCTAAAAGGCGGATGTCATAGCGCTCCTGTGCCACCTGATTGGCATAGTCGTAAATGGACAGGCCCTCCGGCACGTCCTCCGGGTCCAGCTTTAAGAAGGTGGTGAGCAGGGTGCCGTCGTAGCTGATCATCAAATCGCAGCTGTGGCGGTCCCCGATGAGGGCCTTGAAATTGTTCACCTGAGACATTTGATCCTGGATGGTGACGGTGAGGTCGGTTTGGTCCTCCACCAACAGCTTTACCATGTGGTGCATGAGCTGGGTTTCGGAATAATCTCCATCATAGAGCATCAGCTCCTGGCTGCCGCCGCCGCCCCGGAGGCCAAAGGGGAGCACGAGGACCAGGGCCAACAACAGCGCTGCCGCCGGAAGCCACAGCTTTTTTCCGCCGCCGCCCCGGCTTTTGCGCATCCGGTTTTCAAACCAGCTCATCAGCAGGTCCAAAATCACGGCGATGCCCATCAACGCGCCGGTGCCCATGAGAATGAGGCGCATATCCTGAATACGGATACCCCGGGTGATGACGCTGCCCAAGCCGCCGCCACCCACATAGGCCGCGAACACAGCGGTGCCGATGGCATTGACCACAGCGATGCGGATGCCAGTGAACACCGTGGGGAAGGCCAGGGGGAGTTCCACGTTAAGCACCCGGTACATCCGGCTCATGCCCATGCCCCGGGCGGCTTCCTTCACGCCGCCGTCCACCTCCGAAAGACCCAGGCAGGTGTTGCGGACGATGGGCAGAAGGGAATAGAGGGTGATGCCGAGAATGACGGTGAGCTTCCCGGGATTTAAAAATACCATGATGATACCCAACAGAGCCAGGGAGGGGATGGTTTGCAGCAAGTCCACTACCCGCAGGATCACCGCCTTGGCCTTGGGGAATAAATAGGCCGCAATGCCCAGAGGCAGGCCCAGAAGGATGGACAGCCCGCCGGCCGCCAGCACAATGAAAAGATGTTCCCAAATAAGAGAGAGCGTCATTTTCCCGCCTCCTTCCGCAGACCCCGTGGGGTGACGCGCTTTTGCAGCAGGTCAATCAGCGCACCCATGATAATGGCGAGAAGCGCTGCCGGAATGGCACCCAGGAGAATGAGAACGCTGTTGTCCGAGGTGACACCCCGGTACACAAAGTCGCCCAGGCCCTTTAGACCAATCATGGAGGTGAGGACGGCCCAGCTGATGGTGTAGATGGTGGACATCCGCAATCCCGCGATGATGGTGGGCATGGCCAAGGGCAGCTCCACATGGAGCAGAGACTGCACCGGGGACATTCCACAGCCCCGGGCGGCCTCCACATAGCGGGCTTCAACGCCCAGAAGGCCGGTGTAGGTGTTTTTCAGCACGGGGAAGATGGCGTAAACCGACAGGGCGATAATCGCCGTGGCGGGGACCATACCCAACCACAAAAACAGCACGCCGATGAACACCAGGCCCGGAATGGTCTGGAAAATGGAGACGAAGGGCAAAATCACGGCGGACCACTTGGGAATCCGGGAGAGCAGGACACCCAGAAGCAGACCCAGCAAAAAGCCGATGGTCACGGAGATGAGCACGTAGCCCATGTGGATGACAATGGCCTCCCCCAGCATGGCACCGTAGGTGGCGAACAGCTCTCTCATTTAGAATCCCCCCAGAGGTTCTCCGCCACGGACCGGGCCACACTGGTTTTGGTCACGATGCCCGCGATGGTGTCGTCCTCGTTCAGGACCACCACGTAGTTGGCGCCGGAGTCCAACAGGTAGTCAAAGCTCTCCTTTGCCTCGTCCCCCACCCGGACGGTGCGGACGGTTTGGCGAATCAGGGACTCGATGCTGGTCAGCTCCCGGCCCCAATGGCGGATGTCGCCGATGGAGACGGTGCCTAAGTAATGCTCCTGCTCGTCGGTGACCAGCAGGGTATCCACGCTGCCCCGGGCCATGCGCTCCGCACATTCCAGCACACCGCGATTTTTCTTCACGCTGAACACGTTGGTGCGCATGAAGCTCTCCACTTTGGTGGGGGCGGGGCCGTCGGAGCTGTGCTTGCCCAGAAAGCTGCGGACCAGGTCGCTGGCGGGGCTTTCCAGCATTTTTTCCGGCGAGGCCATCTGCACGATCCGGCCGGCCTCCATGAAAATAATGAGGTCTGCCATTTTCAGGGCCTCGCCCATGTCATGGGTGACAAAGACGATGGTTTTGTTCAGCTTTTGCTGGAGACGCTTCACCTCGTCCTGCAAGACCTCCCGGGTCATGGGGTCCAGCGCGCCGAAGGGTTCGTCCATCAGCACGATGGGAGGGGAGGCCGCCAGCGCCCGCAGTACGCCGATGCGCTGCTGCTGCCCGCCGGAGAGCTCCGAGGGGTATTTGTCGGCGTAGCGCTCCATATCCACCATGTGCAGCAGGTCCTGGACAATGTCGGCCTGCTGGGCTTTGTCGTATTTCAAAAGCTTTGGCACCACGCAGATATTCTGTGCCACGGTCATGTTGGGAAACAGGCCGATTTGCTGGATGACATAGCCGATGTGGCGGCGCAGGTCCACCTTATCCGTGGCGGCGGCATCCTTGCCGTCAATGGTGATGGTGCCGGAATCCGGCTCGATGAGGCGGTTGATGGTTTTCAAGGTGGTGGTTTTTCCACAGCCCGAGGGACCGATGAGCACCACGAACTTGCCGTCCGGGATTTCAAAGGTCAGGTCCTTGAGAATGGGGTTTTTCCCGTAACTTTTAGTGACGTGTTCAAATTGAATCATAGCTACTCCTTTGCCGCAATGGGTTGTGGATGGTTCACCAGACGGTGGGCGGCTTCGGCGGCGGCGGGACTGCCAACCAGGATAATCATGTCGCCGCCGTACAGCTCCGCGTAAGGGCCGGGGGAGAGGATAACGGTCTGTCCCCGGCGGATGGCCACGATGGTGCCGCCGGTGGATTGCCAAAATTGCAGGGCACCGATGCTCTTGCCGATGAGGGGAGAGCCAAGGGGAACCGGGACTTCATAATTGGGGAAGGGCTGGGCGGCGGAGGCGAAGGTCTCCTCGCTTTTCACCAGGGCGGACACCGTGTCCGTGAGCTGGCGGTTCAGCTCCGCATACTGGGCCAGCAGGGTTTTGATTTGCCCGCGGAGGGCCTGGGTATCGCTGCTTTCCCCGAAATTTGCGATGTAGCGCCGAGCGCTGTCGGCGGAGAGGACCATGGCCCCGCTCTGGGGTTTGACCTCCACCACCTTCATATCTGCCAGCAGGCGCAAGGCCCGGCGGATGGTTTCCGGGGAGACGCTGTATTCCGAGGCCATCAGCGACCGGCCGTAAATACGGCCCCCCTCGGGGAGCTGGCCGTTGGCGATGCGGGTGGCCAAATCCAGGGCAATCTGCAAATATTGCGCGGGAACAACCGTTTGTTTCATGGGACAATCCTGCCTTATTTCAGTTGTGATGGGTTTATTATACACTGACAACCTGCATTTGTAAAGAAGTGTGGCAGTTAAAAAATTGTAAACAAATTTTGGAAAGATGTAAAAGTTATATTAAAAATGGCGGAATCCCACGAAAAAAATGCCTGAAAGCCAGCAATAGACTAAAAGAGGGCGGGAGGGGATTTCCTGCTTGATGGCAAATTTTCGCTCCTGTTTTTAAATTGTTTGCCGCAAAATGGAAAAAATGTAGGGCTTGTGTTTCCCGTGGGAAAAGAGGATACTGGAGCTTGAGGTAACACAGATGAATGAAAAATTGTTTTCGGCGGAGATACTGGCTCTGGGGACGGAAAAAACCGTGGAAGCCCTGCGGGCATGCAACGCGCAAACGGCCCCATTTGGGCTGAAGCTCAGCGAGGAGGAGCTGCTGGCCCTGACGGCGGGGCGGACCCGGGCCTTGCGGGACACCGGGCGGGTGGAGTTTGGCGGCGGAATTTTACCGGCGCTGGCGCTGGCATTTTGCGATTCCCCCTATTTGCAGGCGGCGGACTATGGGGCCACCCTGTTGGCCCTGCAAGGGCTTTTTTACCACTTTAAAAATGAATTTCGGGAACAGATGGAGGACGACGAGCTGTTGAAGCTGCTGCGACGGGCATACGACGAAAAGGCCCACGGCGCGGTGGGCTTTCTCGCCGGGATGACCACCGCCGCGCTTTGCGGGAAAGAGGAAAAACCAAAGGTGGCGACAGATGAATCTTGAGATGGAGCAGGCCCTTGGGCCTGAGGAGACGGAGCGGCTGCAAGGCAGGCTGTGGGCGCTGTTGACGCGGCAGGCGGCACTGTATACCCTGGATACCTCCTTGCCGGAGAGCATGGCATGGGAGCTGCTGGCCTCCGTCAAATTTTCTCTGGAGTGGTATTTGGAGGCCACGGGGCAGTCTGTGAGGACCCTGCTGACCGGGGATTTGGAGGGGATACTGCGCCAGGCGGAGGCACTGCTGACGCGGCAGGTGGTCATTGCCAAGCAGCGCTATGCGCTGGCAAAGGCCACGGCCCCGGTGGAGGGCAGTCAGGCCATGGAAAATGCCCTCCGGGACATCGACCTGTTTTTTCACGGGTACGACACCCGGTATTTTGCCCACCAGGCACCCTGCAATCTGGACTATCCCCTCTGCCAACCCATGGCGGCGGAAGGGCTGGGGGTGCTGTATGTGCGGGAGTACTTGGAGCGGTTGATACTGGAAAACGCCTTTTTGAGCCGCTTTGACTGGGAGCGGGTGGGGCGGGTGCTGGGGGCTACCCTGCCCTTTGACCGGCAGGCGGTGGTCAATCTCTACGAGCCGGTGGCCGCCGCCGCCCTGGGCCTGACCGTAATCGACGGGGATTTGTATGGGCTGGATATGACGGCGGCGGGTCAGGACCGGCTTACCCGGCAATGGGCACCACTGCCGCCCACGGCCCGGCGGGAGGCGCTGCATCGGGCGGCGGAGACGCTGGCACGGCGGATGGAGCTGTCCCAAGCGGCGGCGGCATATCTGGCGGCAGTGGATTTGTGGCCCCGGGTGGAGGCGGTGCTGGACGGCGGCGGGGACTGGCAGGGACTGTTCCCGGCGTTTTCCTGACGGCGCGGGGGACTGGCGGGATTTGGTTGACATAACGCAAAAAGACGGCCCACAGGCCCGGCTTGAGCGGGTGGCAAAACCCAAAAGGGATGAAAATAGACGACAGAAAAGGCGGTATCTGCTTTGC
>JAVVPH010000057.1:0-9322 GCA_036655835.1 Oscillibacter sp. | reverse complement strand
CGGTTGCCGAACAGCACCACCGGCACCGCCAACGCGCCGTCTCCGTGGATTTTACCCGTCAAAAACGGCAGCAGCAAATTCGGCACCCGCCCGGCATAGGTGGGCGTACCAAAGACCAGTAAATCCCCGGCTTCAAAGGAATACGCCTCCTCCCGGGCGGCGGGCAGGGTAAAATTCACCGTCCGTTTCGGACAGTCAAAACAGTCCGCCAGCACATCAGATACGCGGGAAACCACCGCTTCCGTGGTGCCGGTGGCACTCCAATACACGGCCCACACTTGTTTGACACGCATGAACTCGCCTTCCTTCAAAGACTAAAATCCTGCTCCTGCAGTTTTCCCGTATCCAATGTGGCAGGCCGGGGCGGCACCCGCTTCAGCGGGTCGTAGCGAAAGGCATAGCAGTGGTGCTCCACCGGGACAATGCCCCGCTTTAAACAGGCCACCTCTCGCTCATTCACCTGCTGACCCCGCTGACAATAGGCACAGCGCGGGTCTATATTCTTCCGAAACAGCATACAAGGCCCCTCCCTTTACACTTCTTGATTATCAGATGGTATAGAGTTTGATGGCGCCATCCTCCACCACAGTTTTCACCTGAGACACCGGCGTTTCGTAATTGTCGATAATCTGGGTGGCCATGGGGTCCTCCACCTCTTTTTGGATGGTGCGGCGCAGGTTGCGGGCACCGTAAACGGCGGAATAGGACTTTTTTGTCAGCCAATCCAGCACCGCGTCATCGTAGGTAAAGGTGATGCCCTTGTCCTTCAAGGAGGTGGTCAGCTCCGTCAGCATGATGCGGGCGATGTTGCGGAAATGCTCCTCCAGCAGGCGGTTAAAGCAGATGACCTCGTCCACGCGGTTGATAAATTCCGGGCGGAGGAACTGCTCCAAGGCCTTCATGGCGCGGGCGCGGTTCTGGTCGTTGGCACTGCGGTCAAAGCCCACGGTGCCCTCCTTTTTGTCGCTGCCGGCGTTGGAGGTCATGACGATGATGGTGTTCTCAAAATTGACCTTGCGGCCGTGGGCGTCAGTAATTTCACCGTCGTCCAAAATTTGCAGCAACACATTCAGCACGTCAGGGTGGGCCTTTTCGATTTCGTCAAACAAAATAACGGCGTAGGGCTTCCGGCGGATTTTTTCCGTCAGCTGCCCGGCCTCGTCATAGCCCACGTAGCCGGGAGGGGAACCCACAATCCGGGAAACGGAGTGTTTTTCCATAAATTCGGACATATCCAGCCGAATCAGCGCATCCGGCGTGTTGAACAAATCCACCGCCAACTGCTTTACCAGCTCCGTTTTGCCCACACCCGTGGAGCCAACGAAGATGAAGCTGACGGGCTTGTGCTTGGGGGAAATTCCCACCCGGTTCCGGCGCACGGCGGCTGTGACGGCGGCAATGGCCTCGTCCTGGCCCACGATGTGCTGTTTCAGCCGCTGATCCAACTGGGAGAGCCGCTGAAATTCCTGTTCCCGCACCCGGGAGGCGGGGATTTTGGTCCACAGCTCGATGACGTAGGCCAAATTTTCAGACGTGAGCTGGGGGTCGCCCTTTTCGCACAGGGCCGTCAGCTCCGTATTCAACTGCAATTCCTTGCTTTTCAGCGCAGCCATCCGCTCGTAATCCAGCTCGCCGCCCTCTTGACTTGCCAACTCCTCCAGCAAACTGCGCTCCCTGGCGTAATCGTCCAACTCCCGCTGGATGGTCATGCGGCGGGCGATGCCCGGGTCCTTCAAGTTCAGGTCGGAGCAGGCCTCGTCAATGAGGTCGATGGCCTTGTCCGGCAGAAAACGGTCGGTGATGTACCGCTCGCTGAGCAGCACCGCCTGGCGCAAAATCCCGTCGGAAATCTGCACGCCGTGGAATTTTTCGTAATAGGGCGCAATGCCCTTCATAATTTGGATGCTGTCCTCGATGGACGGCTCGTTCACTGTCACCGGCTGAAAGCGCCGCTCCAAGGCGGTGTCCTTTTCGATGCTCTTGCGGTACTCGTTGAAGGTGGTCGCGCCGATGACCTGAATTTCCCCTCGGGAGAGGGCGGGCTTTAGGATGTTGGCGGCATTCATGCTGCCCTCCGCATCCCCCGCGCCCACAATATTGTGGACCTCGTCAATGACCAGGACGATGTTGCCCAGCTTTTTCACCTCGTCGATGAGGCCCTTCATCCGGGATTCAAACTGGCCCCGGAACTGGGTCCCGGCCACCAAGGCGGTGAGGTCCAGGAGGTAAACCTCCTTCTCCCGCAGCTTGTAGGGCACTTCCCCGTCGACAATGCGCTGGGCCAAGCCCTCCGCAATGGCGGTTTTGCCCACGCCGGGTTCACCGATGAGGCAGGGGTTGTTTTTCTGCCGGCGGTTCAAAATTTGAATCACCCGCCCAATCTCCTGCTCCCGGCCGATGACCCGGTCCAGCTTGCCGTCCTTGGCCTGCTGGGAGAGGCTGATACAGTAGCTCTCCAGATATTTGCGCTTGGAATTTTTCCCTTCCTTGCGCTCCTTCTCCCGACCGGGGCGGGGGCTTCCCTCGTCGGGTGCCTCGTCACCGTGGGGCAGACTTTCGCCGGAGAAGAGTCGGTTGAGGAAGGGGAAGGTGGCGGTTTTGCCCTCTTCCTCGTCGTCGCCGGCATCGTCCTCTCCGCCGGGCAGATCCTCCACATTTTCAATGCCGTTCATGGCTTGCAGCATCTCGCTGTTCAGGTTGTCCAGGTCCTCGTCGGAGATGCCCATGCGCTTCATCATTTCATCCACCTGGGGCAGACCCAATTCCTTGGCGCACTTCAGGCACAGGCCCTCGTTGGTGGTTCTATCGCCCTCCATCTTGGAAATGAACACCACAGCGATATTTTTTTTACATCTGGAACAAAGAGTCGTTTGCATAATTCGTGTACCTCCAGAAAATCAGACGGTATCCGTCATTGTAGGAGCGACAGCACGCCAAAGGGCGCGTGCGCCGCGAAAGCTCGCAATAAAACAGTGTCCTCCGCCAGCTTTTCCACGGAGTAACCCAGGCGCTGCAACAGCCAAAGGGCCAACACCAGCAGCACCGCCCCCTCCGCCAAGCCGAACGCCGCGCCGCCAAGGCCGTTGAGCAGGCGCAGACCCGGCAGCTTCAGCACCAAATCCATGGCCCGCATCAGCACGTTGA
Organism: Oscillibacter sp.; assembly: GCA_036655835.1. Taxonomy (GTDB): domain Bacteria; phylum Bacillota; class Clostridia; order Oscillospirales; family Oscillospiraceae; genus Oscillibacter. The sequence goes on along the minus strand of JAVVPH010000057.1, from coordinate 6,178 downwards.
GCAGCAGCATCAACGCCAAGAAGGAAAGACCGAACAGCACCGCGTGAATCACGGACTGGGCCAAGCTCTCCACCACCGCCATGGCGATGGACACGCCGGTATCCTGTATTTTTTCCCGGGCCTGCTTTGCCACCGTGTCGGTGAAATTGGCATCTAAGCCCAACAGTCCCAGGAGCTGATCCAGGGACAGCCCGTCTACCTCCGCCTCCGGCATTTCCACCTGCGGCGTCTGGGCGGTCACCGCCGCGTCCACCCGGGTTTCAATGTGCCGCTCCACCAGCGGGGACAGCAGCTTTGTCACCGGGGCGGAAAAAGTGGAGGCAATGAGACTTGCGCCCACCAGGGCCGCAATCACAATCACCAGCCCCGCCAGTGAGCGGAACAGGCCCCGTCTCGCGCCCCAAATCGTGAAAAACGCAAAAAGCGCCGCCACAATGATGTCCATTATAGCAGGTGTTTCCATAGTTGTCTCCCTTTCATCCTGTAAACGTTTTGTGAATTCCGCAGTTCTTTTTTCTATTTAAGGGAGAAACAGGTGCGCTTTTTCCGAGGAGAGCAGCAGCGCCGAGCCATCCCCCCGCATCAGCACCTCTTTGGCGTAGTCCGTGCCGGTGAGGGTGGCATAAACCTGTAGCTCCCGATTATAGATGGTCAAGCTGTCGGCGTACAGCACCGCCAGATACCGTCCCGCCGCGGAGACGGACAAAATTTCCTCATTCACATCCAGCGACGCCAGCTCCGCTCCATCCGCGCCCACCGTCACCAAGCGGCCCACGCTGCCGGACTGGTAGCGGTTGAGCAGCAGGGCGGTAAAATTGTCCCCGGAGAACGCATAGCCCCGGAGATACGCGCCGGAATAGGCATAGCTGGCCTGGGGAATCCCCGCCCAGTCCGCCAGGGTCAAGCAGGTATCCGACACCGCGATCAACCGTCCGCCCTGCTCCCCCACGTCCAGCACCAAGCCGCCGGAAATGTCGTAATTGGCAATGGGGTCCTTGATTTTCAGGTCATACAGCACAATATTGCTGACAAACACGCTGTTTTCCTGTCCCAGTGTCACCGCCGCCAAGGTGGTATTGTCGTCCGACACGTAGGCGTCGGTGACAAAGCGGGTGGAGGAATGGAAGATGAACACCGGCTCTATATCGGCGTCGCGCACGTGTACCGGGTCCGTGGCGGCATCGTAAACATACACCGCCCCCTTGTAGCCCTTTTCCTCTTTCGTGACCGCAAGCCACCCGTCGGCGTTGAGGGTGGCGGCGATAAACGGCGTTTGCTCCTCTGCCGTCAAGGTCAAGCACAGTCCGTTTTGGTCCACCACATACAGCGCCGTGCCGCCCACATCGTAAGCCACCGCCCGACCGCCGCCGGTGGCAAGGGCCGGTGCCTTCATTTTCACCGGGGTGGAATATACCTCCCGCCCGCTCTCGTCCAGCACCTTCAGCGCCGTCTCAGATAGCACCACCAAAGCCTTGTCGCACAAGGCAAAGCGGTTGTTGGCGGAGGCATCGTAGTGATACCCGCCGTCCGTTTCGCTCTCCACCGCGCCGTAGGAAAAAAAGCGTTGCAACGCGTCAAAGCCGGTGCCGTCCCGCCAGGCGGCCAATAAAACCACCGCCAAAACCAACACCAGCGTCAGGGCAAAAATCAAAAATCGGCGCAGACGGCGAGGCTGCTTGGGAGGCGGCTCACCGTCGTTGTCATTCCATATGTCGTCTCTATGTTCAGTCATTTAGTCGTTCATCCTCATACCAAAGTCTTGTCAGATACAAGCCCCCCGGCGGGACTGTGGGTCCGGCGGCGGTGCGGTCCCCCCGCTCTAAAATGCCGGGGATGTCCTCCGGGGCGAATTTTCCCTCCGCCGCGTAGAGTACCGTGCCGGTGATGGCCCGTACCATATTATACAAAAAGCCGTTGGCACAGACCTTCAATTCCAACAGCTCCCCATTTCGTCTCACGTCGCAGTAGTGAATGGTGCGGACAGTGGACTTCGTCTCCGTCCCCACGGAGCGGACGGCGGCAAAATCGTGGGTCCCCACAAACATCTGGGCGGCTCGATTCAAAAATTCCTCGTCCAGCCGCTTGGGATAAAAATACGCTCGGTTTACATAAAACGGGTTCTTGAACTGGGAATTGTAAATCCGGTAGGTGTACTCCTTTTTGACGCAGGAGCCGATGGCGTTGAAGCTCTCCCCCACCTCAAAGGCGGATTTCACCGCGATGTCCACCGGCGTGTGGGTGTTGATGGCAAGGGGCAGGCGGTCCACCGGGATGCGGGAATCCGTGCGGAAATTGGCGATATACCGCTCCGCATGGACCCCTGCGTCGGTCCGGCCGCAGCCGGTGAGATGCACCTCGCCGCCGCAGATATCGGCAACGGCGCGCTGCAATGTCTCGCAGACGGAGACGGCGTTTTTTTGCACCTGCCAGCCGTGGTAGGCGGTGCCGTTGTACATCAATTGTAAGGCAATATTGCGCATGACAGCTCCCTCTGTTTTCTCAAATCCCCATCCGGCCCAGGGCAATCATCCCCGCCATAATGACAAGGGCCATGCCGATTGCCAGATAGTCCCGCCGGGCATAGCACAGCACATGGAGCTTGGTGCGGCCCTCGCCGCCGTGGTAACAGCGGCACTCCATCGCCACCGCCAACTCGTCCGCCCGGCGAAACGCGCTGATAAACAGCGGCACCAGCAGGGGGATGAGGGCCTTGGCCTTCTGCATTAAATTTCCGCTTTCAAAATCCGCGCCCCGGGCCTTTTGGGCGGACATAATCTTGTCCGTCTCCTCAATCAGCGTGGGGATAAACCGCAGGGCAATGGACATCATCATAGCCAGCTCGTGGACCGGCACATGAAGTTTTTTCAGCCCCCGCAACAGCCGCTCCAGTCCGTCGGTGAGGCTGATGGGACTGGTGGTGTAGGTGAGCAGGAAGGTCCCCATAATCAACAACACAATGCGCAGCACCATGAAAATGGCGGTGCGCACGCCTGCGTCGGAGATGTGGATGGGGCCAAGCTCCACCAAATTGTTGCCGGGTGTGAAGAAGAGATTCAAAAACGCCGTGAACAGCACAATGAAAAACACCGGCTTCAAGCCCCGAAACAGCGCCCGCAGCCCCACCTTGGAGATGTGGACGCAAAGGCCCAGACACAGCGCCGCCGCCCCGTAGGATACCAGTCCCTTGGCGCAGAAAAGCGCCACGATGTAGATGGTCGCCAACAAAATTTTGGTGCGGGGGTCCAGCTTGTGGGCCACAGTATTTCCCGGGAAATACTGGCCCAGGGTGATGTCTTTTAGCATCTTCTCTCCCCCCTTCGCAGCGCCAACAGCTCGTTTTCCAGCGCTTGCGCCGTGTAGACGGCGGGGTCGATGGCCAGGCCCTTGTCCCGCAGGCGCATGGCGACCTGGGTAATCTGGGGGACGTTCAGCCCGGCGGCCGTCAGCTCCGCCGCCCGGGCAAACACCTGGGTCGGCGTGCCGCTCATCAGCACCTGGGCATCCTTCAAAACCAAAATGCGGTCCACGTTTTGGGCGATTTCGTCCATGCTGTGGCTCACTAAAATCACGGTATTTCCCTTGTTGCGGTGATAGTCCCGGATATTGGCCAGCAGATTTTCCCGGCCCGCCGGGTCCAGACCTGCGGACGGCTCGTCCAGCACCAGGACCCGCGGCTCCATGGCCAATACCCCCGCCAAGGCCACCCGGCGCTTTTGTCCGCCGGAGAGCTCAAAGGGGGACTTTTCCAGTGTGGCGGCTTCCAGACCCACCAGCTTTGCGGCCTCCCGCACGCAGTGGTCCAGCTCGTCCCCGGTTTTTCCCATGTTGGCGGGACCGAAGGCGATGTCTTTATAAACCGTCTCCTCGAAGAGCTGATACTCCGGGTACTGAAACACCAACCCCACCTGAAAGCGGACGGCCCGAATTTTTTTCGGCTCCGCCCAGATATCCCGTCCGTTCAGAAAAATCTGCCCGGAGGTGGGCTTGAGCAGCCCGTTCAGGTGCTGAATGAGGGTGGACTTTCCCGACCCGGTGTGGCCGATGACGCCCAAAAATTCCCCGTCGTACACGTCAAAGCTCATATTCTCCACCGCGCTGCGCTGGAAGGGGGTTCCCACGCCGTAAGTATGGGTCAGATTCTTAATTTGCAAAATTGGTTCCAATGCGTCTCGTTCCTTCCGGTTTAAATCGCGGCTGCTATCGCGTCGGCACAGGCCTCCACCGTAATGGCGCTGAGGGGCACGTCGATACCGTCCTGTCGCAGACGGTCCAACAAATCCACGGTGTCCGGCACCGTCAAACCGATGGACCGCAGTTTCTCCACCTGCTGAAAAACGATGTTGGGCGGACCATCCATGGCAATTTTTCCGTCGTCCATCACCACCACCCGGTCCGCTTCCTCCGCCTCGTTCATGTGGTGGGTAATCAAAATCACGGTGATGCCCTTCTCCCGGTTCAGCCGATGGATGGTGGAGAGCACTTCCTTGCGGCCCAAGGGGTCCAGCATGGCAGTGGCCTCGTCCAACACAATGCACTTCGGCTCCATAGCAATCACGCCGGAGATGGCGATGCGCTGTTTTTGCCCGCCGGAGAGGAGATGGGGCGCGTGCTGAACAAATTCGCTCATGCCCACCGCCGCCAAGGCCTCGTCCACCCGGCGGCGGATTTCCGCGCTGGGCACGCCCAGATTTTCCGGGGCGAAGGCCACGTCCTCCTCCACCACGTTGGCGACGATCTGGTTGTCCGGGTTTTGAAACACCATGCCCACCCGCTGACGGATGGCCAGCAGCAGCTTTTCGTCCCCGCTGTCCATGCCCTCCACGTAAACCTTGCCGCCAGATGGCAGCAGCACGGCGTTAAAGGTTTTGGCCAGGGTGGATTTCCCGGAGCCGTTGTGGCCCAAAATCACCACAAAGCTCCCCTGCTCTATCTGCAAATCCACTCCCCGCAGTGCGGGAACAGCGGATTTTCCCTCCTCGCCGGGATAGGCATATTCCAAATTTTGGGTTTCTATCATAGTTGACATACTATCCAGCTCTCTTATGCGCTTATTCGCTGAACCAGCGGCCCGTAGCCCCGCAGGGCAGGGCCAGACCGGTTTCGGTCACAGGCAGACCCAACTCGTCCCAGGTGCACTTGCCGCCAAATTTTTCCGCTATCAACAAATGGAGCATATAGCCCAGCACCGAGGGGGCCAGCCCCGTGGTATAGGAGTTGACGATGACGAACAGCGGTTTTTCGGACAGTGCGCCGACACATAATTTCAGGAAGGGAAAGAGGTTTTCCTCCAGCTTCCAAATCTCTCCGCTGGGGCCGCGTCCGTAGGAGGGCGGGTCCATAATGATGGCGTCGTAGCACTTGCCCCGGCGGATTTCCCGCTCCACAAATTTGGCGCAGTCGTCCACAATCCAGCGGATGGGCGCGTTTTCCAGACCCGAGAGCCGGGCATTGTCCCGGCCCCAGGCCACCATGCCCCGGGCCGCGTCCACATGGCACACGCTGGCCCCCGCCTTGGCGCAGGCCACGGTGGCGGCCCCGGTGTATCCAAAGAGGTTCAGCACCCGGATGGGGCGGTCCGCCCTGCGGATTTTGTCCATGGCAAAATCCCAGTTCACCGCCTGCTCGGGAAAGAGGCCGGTGTGCTTAAAATTCATGGGCTTGACCTGAAAGGTCAGCTCACCGTACTGCATCTCCCAGCTCTCCGGCAGGGACTTTTTCTCCCAATGTCCGCCGCCCTCCTGAGAGCGGAAGTACCGGGCGTTGACCTGCCTCCAGGCAGGGTTGCGATGGTCCGTATCCCAAATTGCCTGGGGGTCCGGGCGCGCCAAAAACTGCTTGTTCCAACGCTCCAGCTTTTCGCCCCCGCCGCAATCCAAAAGCTCATAATCCCGCCATTGATCCGCAATCCACATTCCTGTTTTCCTCCGCATTGTTTTGGTGCGTCACCGCTTCCCCGACCGGCATATCTGCCAGTCGTTGGCGGGACAGTTCACCACATAGTAAATCAAATTATTATACCCCTAAACGCCCCGCCGCGTCAACTTGATTCGCTTTGGACCCGGTAAAAGGGCCAAAAAATCAAAACCACCCCTGAACGGGGTGGCCAGGCTGTCCATCAACCACAATGTGCTGTCACAAAAATTGGGGAATTGTGTGAACGGGGGCCATGAGGCCCCCG